>CAJYOV010000245.1 GCA_913776405.1 Pseudobdellovibrionaceae bacterium | reverse complement strand
AGCGAGTGCTTCTGGTGTATTAGCTTTTGGTTTCAACCGACCTTCACCGTATTTCTCGACGAGATACTCAAGAATCGCTCCTGATTCCGCTACGGTCATGTCACCGTCTGTGATAACCGGTGACTTCCCGAGTGGATGAACCTTTTTGAGCTCCGGTGGCGCAAGTTTCGTTTCAGGATTTCGCTCATAGAATTTGATTTCGTAAGGAACACCGAGTTCTTCAAGCAGCCAGAGAACACGTTGCGAGCGCGAGTTGTTGAGATGGTGGACGATGATCATACGAGAAACCTCTGGTGGAAACGAATGTGATCTTCAACAAAAGTCGAAATGAAATAGTAACTGTGATCATAGCCCGGCTGCCTGCGCACCTCAGCCTTTTGCTGCGAGCCCTTAGCGGCTTGAACAAAATGATCCGTAAGAAGCTGTTTCTCCAAAAACTGATCGGCTAAACCTTGATCGATCAAGATCGGATTCGCGTGCACCGCACCCGCTTTGATCAACTCAGTGGCGTCATGCTTGCGCCAAACAGCCCGGTCAGTCCCGAGATAGCCAGTGAATGCTTTCTCGCCCCATTCGCACGCGACCGGATTCACGATGGGCGAGAACGCAGAAAGAGACCGATATTTCGTCGGAGCTTTTAGGCCGAGTGTGAGCGCGCCATGACCGCCCATCGAGTGACCGAAGATCGAGATCCGATCGCCGACACCGAATTGCTTTTGAATGAGTTCGTAGAGCTCTGACTGAATATAAGATTCCATGCGATAATGGTCGCGATAGTCAGTCGTTGTCGCATCAACGTAAAAGCCGGCGCCAGAGCCAAAATCCCACGAGTCGTGTTCGTTCGGTAAGTTCAAGCCGCGGGGCGATGTGTCTGGGCAGATCACCATAAGGCCCGTCTCGCTCAGCACGCGCTGAGCACCCGCTTTCGTGATGAAGTTTTCTTCGTTGCATGTGAGGCCCGAGAGCCAAATCAAACAACCACGAACTCTCTTCGCGTCACCTTCCGGGATGAACGTCGAAAACTTCATGACGGTTTTTGTTTCTGAAGAGTCGTGCTCCCAGAATTGCGTCTCGCCGCCAAATGTTTTGTGCGTCTTCAGAACTTTCAGCGCCATCCCTAATCCCTTCTCGGCTTCTTCTCAGCTTCTTCTTGGCCCGTTCGTCGAAAGAATCAGAAACGAATCACCGAACGAATGCTTTTGCCCTCGTGCATGAGATGAAACGCATCGTTAATTTTTTCGAGCGGCATCTCGAAGGTTACGAGATCGTCGATGTTGATCTCGCCGGACATGTATTTTTGCACGTACGATGGGAGCTCCGTACGCCCTTTCACGCCGCCAAAAGCCGAACCACGCCACACACGCCCGGTCACGAGTTGAAACGGACGCGTCGAAATTTCTTCGCCGGCACCGGCGACACCGATGAGGACAGATTCACCCCAGCCTTTGTGAGCGCATTCAAGGGCTGCACGCATGAGCTGAACGCTGCCGACACATTCGAACGAATAGTCGACTCCGCCGTCAGTCATGTCGACAATCACCTGTTGAATCGGCTTGTCGGATTTTTTCGGATTCACGAAATCGGTCGCACCGAACTTCATGGCCATTTCTTTTTTGCCGTCGTTGATATCGATCGCGATGATCCGCGAGGCCTTTGCCATCTTTGCACCTTGAATGACGGAGAGGCCGATACCGCCTAAGCCAAACACGGCGACCGTCGCGCCGGCCTCGACTTTCGCAGTGTTGAGAACCGCGCCGATCCCGGTCGTGACACCGCAACCAAGCAAGCACACTTTTTCGAGCGGCGCTTTCGGATCTACCTTCGCAAGCGAGATCTCCGGCACGACGGTGTATTCCGCGAATGTCGAAGTTCCCATGTAATGAAAGATAGGCTTGCCGTCTTTCGAGAAGCGCGTGGTCCCGTCGGGCATCAAGCCTTTACCTTGCGTGAGGCGAATGCGCTGGCAAAGATTCGTCTTGCCCGAAAGGCAGAATTTGCATTCACGACACTCTGGTGTGTAAAGCGGAATGACGTGATCGCCCTTCTTGAGAGTCGTCACACCTTCGCCAACTTCTTCGACGATGCCGCCGCCTTCGTGGCCCAAAATCGCAGGAAAAATACCCTCGGGGTCGACACCTGAAAGTGTGTACGCGTCTGTGTGGCATACGCCGGTTGCGACCATTTTAACGAGAACTTCGCCCTTCTTCGGGCCCTCGAGATCGACTTCTTCAATTTTCAAAGGTTCTTTAGGGCCCCAGGCAACGGCTGCTTTAACTTTTCTCACGCTTCGACTCCGGATCAAAAATTCTGAATTTCAGAAAGTGAACCGGCAGAGTAGCGCAGGAATTGCGAATCAAAAAGCGTTCAGAGGCCTTCGGTGTTTCGTGTTGAACTCAGGGTCTTGCTTACGCACCCACCTTATGAAGCTTCGGATCTCAGGGTGCTCTTTCAGTTTCTCAAACGTGTGGAAAACAGCAGCGAGTTCAGCTTCAGTGAATACGGAATGGATCTTACTGTGGCAAACTCGATGCA
>CAJYOV010000244.1 GCA_913776405.1 Pseudobdellovibrionaceae bacterium | reverse complement strand
TTATCACTGAGATCAAGGTTGCTACGAAGAGCTTGAGCCCACCTCGGAGACGTGCTTCCGTTACCCGAGCGATAAAGCGCAGGGAATCCAAAGATCGAATTCGGATCGTTCACCATCGCGACAAGCGACTTGAGTGCAAGCTCAACGTTCAGCGCAACATCTTTACCTTCGATCGCTGCCATTAAAGCAAGACCTGCAGCTTGAACTTTCTGAGCGTCTTTCTTGAGGGCCTCTTGAACCTCAGGCGTTTCAATTCGTTTTGCAAAAGCAGGCGTAATCAACTTGTCATTGATTAACGTCTTACGACCATCTGCTGAACCCAACTGACGAATGTAATTATAAGCCGTGTCGAGCTCGTAAACGAGGTTGTCGAGTTGCTTCTTCGACTGATCCGTGTTCGCCGTAAGCTTGCTTAACGCTTGCGCCAAAGGCGCTTTGTAACGCGAGCTCGGGTTCGTGAAGAAGTCCCACGTGAGCGGTGTCGGATAAAGTGTATCGTGCCCGCCAAGATCGATCATTGTTTCGTAGAAAGACTTCGCGGTATTTACGACTGCGTCTGGATATTTAACGGCATCCATCCAGTTCGAGCGAATTTCATTTACGTCTTGAAGCGAATGATCGCGCCACTGAGCCGCTTTGAACTGCATGTTTGAGAGAATCGATTCGACCGGCTCAAAGGTTGTGTCGATCGTCTGAGACATCGGCACAACGCCGCCGCCTTGAATCGTCATCTTCCCTTGCCAATTCTGATTACCAGAAAGAGCAATTGTCAATGAGCGCTCAAGATCAGACGCGTCGGATGTGATTTCATTTTCGTAAGCGATTCCTTTCGCCCAAGGAATCACGATCGGGCGGAAAATGTTTTGATCGACGTAATAAATGATAATGCCAGTACCGGCCTCGAGTGCTACTTCAACAGCGAAACCAACGCCTGTCGTCGCCGCCGCAACTTTCAAACCGCGGATCGTGTACCAAGCGGCTTTCGCACCTGAACGGTAACGAATTGATCGCGCAAGACGCGCTCGCACTTCATGCTTTGAAAGATAACGAAGAAGTTGGCTTCGGTCCATCATGCCCGATGCGTGAAGGGCTGCGCCGCCGGCTTCGCGAATGCCATACGTGATACCGCCAGAAAGAAGGGCCGACAAAACGGAAGCCGAAAGATCGGCGGCTTTTGTTTTCGAGAACCACGTACGAGCAGCATCGCGACATGCGCTTGCAGCCTCTGCATATTCTGAAACATCGCCCCAACGCTTTGTGAATTGCTTACGCGCGCACAAACGGAGGTTTGGATCGTTCTTCGCTTCGATGAAGTTCTGACCGAGAACCATACCGAGGCCCATACCTGTACCGCTGACGAGAGCACGACGAACACGCACGTTTTTGTAAATCCGTTTTGCGATCGTCACTTCTTCTGGATTCATTTGCGACATTTGACGAGCGACCGAACCGTCAACGATGCCATCAGTCGGAAGTGGGATTTTATTTTTGCTCGGAACGAGGTAGTAAGCGCAAATGTCGTTTGTGATCGGTTGAGCGGCGCGCTCTACCAGAATCTGTGAAACAACCGCGATGCCAATCATCTGCATCGTGTCCCAGCTCAATGTGCCTTCGGCCCAATGAATGAACCACGCAGGATCATCTTGAGGTCCCGCTGCGACTTGAGCAGCTGCGAAACCGATTGAATCGCCGGTTACTTCTTGAAGAGACTCTTCAACCATCTCTGGACCGAGCGCCGCGAGCATTCCTAAAGCGCCGTGGCCGCCGAAGCGTTTCGAACAGCTGGCTTTCATTCGTTTCACATACTCTTGCGCTGTCTTTGGGCGGTCCATGAAGAAGCCGTCGAGGTGTTTGACGGCCTTTTTGTAATCGTGCGGAAGCTGAGAATCGAACATGACGCGAGTTCCGTCTTCGAGCTGACCAAATGGCAGTGGTTCCGCAAACGCAGGTACGGCCGCGCTCAAAGTCGCCACTAATATAAGGACAGAACTCAAATTTTGAAGAAGTCGAGTTGTCATGAAAACGATCCTCCTAATAAGGACATCTTCAAGAAGAGCACGCCACGTGCCCGAAAAACGGGGTTCAGGTCTTCTAGGTTTCAGCTCAGGCAGTTCTTTCCAAAACTCGCGAGTTCCGTCACTCAGGTGACCAACTTCAAGTCATTTTCAGCCTCCCCCATCTCGATTCAGGCGATCGAGGAGTGTCTCAAAATGAAATAAAGCGGACCTTGGTCTCGGTTTCCGCTTTATTTCGAGCCCAGATCCAATGGCCTGTCCCTTGCTCATGAGTCTCGGTGTTCGCAAAAACAAAGTCCCATTTGAGAGGGGAAGACCGTGAAACTTGGCATCCATAAGAAAGCGATCGCATTGGCAGTTCTCGTTGTTGTTACGGGTTCATTCGCACACGCAGCGGGTGGCAAAACAAAGCGCGGCGGCACAACAGCCGTAGACGCGAAAACAAACACGAAGGGCACGTCGGTTCAATCTGCTCGTATTAATAAAGGTGCTTCTGCTACTGAAACAGCAGCGCCAGCGACCGGCAACTTCCGTCGCGCGCGCACAGGTTTCGGCGCTGCTCAAACAACGACGACAGCTCCGGCACAAACAAAAGCCGCAACTGCTCCTAAAGCTATTGTGGCACCTAAAGCTGAACGCCCTCGCGTTTCAACGACAGCAAAATCAGGCGCTGCTGCAGATGCGTCGCCCGCAGGCAACACTGTTGCGGCAATTCAAAAAGCAGGGCTTGATTCGAGCTTGAACGGCCAGCTTCCACTTCTCGGCAAGATGATGGCGAGCGATGCAACTCTTCTCGCTGCAGCTAGCGAAATGGTAAAGACAGCTTCGGCGAAGCCACAGCTTCACGAACTTCATGCAGCTCGTATCGAGTCGCTTCCGTACATCGGTAAACTCCCGTCAGAAGTTCGCAACACAGAAACAGACTTCAACGCGACAGAGCAAGACATGAGCAACGCTCAAGCCTACGTCGCTCTTTCGCAGAACGCGGCTCTCGATGCAGTTGCATCGAACTGGCCTGACGTGACATTGAAGAACATGACTGAGCTTTTGACTCGCGCGAACACAAACCTCGCGAAATCGAATTTGAAACTCGAGTCAGCTTCGTCACAAGAAGTTGTGAAAGCGGTTTCAAACGCGATCGAGTCGGCACGTATCGAAATGTTGAACATCTCGAAAGTGAAAATCGACCTCAAGCAAGTTAAAGAGCGTTGCGGCAGCAAACTCAAAGTCTAAATCCTAAAAAAATCCTGACCTCTCTCCAGGATGTCAAACGGGGACCCTTGTGGTTCCCGTTTTGTTTTTCTAGGATCTGATTCGGCCCGCGATCCATTTTTTTAGGGAGTTGAGACATCGTGAAAGTTCTCGTTACAGGTGCGACCGGTTTTTTAGGTGGCTGGCTTGTGAAGCGGTTATTGGCTGAAGGCCACCACGTTCGCATCATCAAGCGCGCAAACAGTTCGCTTGAAGAGCTTGAAGGTCTGAAGCTTGAAATCTTCCCTGGCGACGTCACGGACAAAGAAAGTTTAATCGCTGCCACGAGAGACATCGATACCGTCTTTCACCTTGCGGGCGTGATCGGCTACTCAAGATCTCAACGTCCCGCGATGGAGCGCGTGAATGTTGAGGGCACGAAAAACGTGATCGAGGCGTGCGAGCTCAACCACGTAAGAAAACTTGTTCATTTAAGCTCCGTGGTTGCGATCGGCGCAAGCTTCGACAAAGTTCCGTTGAACGAAGAGTCGCCTTATAACGTTCGCTCTCTTCACCTTGGATACTTCGATACGAAACACGACGCGGAACAACTCGTGCGTGACGCCGTAAACGCAGGGCGCATCGATGCCGTTATGTTGAACCCGAGCACGATCTACGGGCCTGCTGACGCAAAAAAAGGTTCACGCAGCGTTCAGTTGAAAGTCGCGCGTGGCAAATTCCCAGTATATCCAC
>CAJYOV010000243.1 GCA_913776405.1 Pseudobdellovibrionaceae bacterium | reverse complement strand
CGCTTGAAAATTGCGCGTGAGTTCATCCAAACACAGCAGAAGGCGACACTCTACATCTTGGATGAACCGACAACGGGTCTCCACTTCCGCGAAGTCGATATGCTGATGAAGGTCTTAAGCAAGCTTGTGGATGCGGGCGGCAGCGTGATCTTGATTGAGCACAACCTCGATGTGATAAAGGCTTCAGACTTCGTTATCGATATCGGGCCCGAGGCCGGCGCCAAAGGCGGCCAGATTGTCGCTCAGGGCACCCCGGAAGACATCATGAAGAGTGCTCGGTCTTTGACGGGCAAGTACTTGAAAAAGGGGCCAAAAGAGGCGAGAAAGGTCGAAAAGGAACTCACCTCTTGATCGTACTGCGCTCCCTCGCGCGCCTCTGGCCTTACGCAAAGCCATTTAAGCGCGATCTCATCTTCATGTTTTTGACCGGCTTCATCATGACAGGCTTGATGGCCTTAGTCCCTGTCTTGGGTCAGCTCCTCGTTGGCTTTTACACGGACGGAATCGACGACTTTCTCGGCAAGGTCGGCGGTAGCCCCTTAAGCCGCCTTCTTGATTTACAATCGATCGATCGCAAGACGCTCGCGATTTTGGTGCCGATTGCATTCCCGATCGTCTACGGCGCGATCGGCATCTTTCGTTATCTTCACTACGTGTTGATCAATTACACGGCCGAGAAAGTAATCTCGGGTCTTCGTGTCGATCTCGTTCGCAAAATTGTGGGCTTGAACCTGACTTATCACGGCTCTCTGGAGCGTGGCTCAGGTGGCCTTATCTCGCGAGTTTTCAACGACACCGCGATTCTTCAACTCGGTTTCAATTTCTACACGGATCTGTTGCGCGAACCGTTTCAAGCTCTGTTGTTCCTGGGTTACATGTTCTGGGTCGACTGGAAGCTGACACTCTTCACGCTCATGTTCTTGCCGATCTTCTTGCTCACGACGAAGAAAGTCTCGAAGAGTCTTCGTAAGTATGGCAACCGCGGTCGCGATTCGGTCGAAGATCTTACGGCCGTTCTTAAAGAGACCGTTGATGGTGTTCGCGTCGTTCAATCGTTCAATCTCGAGAAAGAAATGGAACGTCGTTTCTCGGATCACATGCGCTCGTACCTCGACACCGCTCGCAAGATCGTCACGCGCGAGCAAGCCGTGTCGCCTTACAACGAATTCATGGTTTCGTTCTTGGTTGCTGGTTTCGCTTACTACTCGATTAACGCTGTTCTTTACGATGGTGTCGATGGCGCACGCTTTATCGGGTTCTTGTTCGCCGCGGGCCTTTTGCAGCAGCCAATCAAGAAACTTCAAGACGCCAACATCAAGATTCAACAGTCGATCGTCGTGACTGAACGCGTTTTCTCGATCATCGATAGCAAAAGCCAAGTTCCGCAGATCGCAAGCCCACTTCCGTTCCCAAAAGATTGGAAGACAATCACGTTCCGGGACGTTTCATTCGCCTACGCTGGTGAGATGACACTGAAGAACGTTAATCTTTCAATCAAACGCGGCGAAGTGATCGCACTTGTCGGCGAATCTGGTTCTGGGAAATCGACTCTTGTGAATTTGCTTGAGCGGTTTTACGACCCAACTTCGGGCGACATCTTGATCGACGAAACTCCAATTCGCTCGATTCAACTCCAGGAACTTCGCCATCACATCGCGCTCGTAACTCAGGATGTGTTCTTGTTCCGCGACACGATCGAACGAAACATCCAAGCCGGTGATTTCTCGAAAGACATCTCGGGCGTGGTTCAAGCGTCGAAACTTGCAAACGCAGACACGTTCATCTCTCGCATGGGTAACGGCTACAAGAGCCAAGTCGGCGAACGCGGCGGCTTCTTATCAGGCGGCGAAAAACAAAGGGTGAGCATCGCGCGCGCGATATTCAAAGACGCGCCGATCCTCATTCTCGATGAAGCAACGAGCGCACTCGACTCTGTTAGCGAAATGGAAGTTCAAAAAGGCCTTCAACATTTGATGGAAGGCCGAACGGCGTTTGTCATCGCGCACAGACTTTCAACCGTCTTTAGCGCGAACCGCATTCTCGTTATGAA
>CAJYOV010000242.1 GCA_913776405.1 Pseudobdellovibrionaceae bacterium | reverse complement strand
GATTCGAGCATGCTCTCGAATGTTTGTTCGCCGTCGATGAGTAGCTCAATTTTATTGTCGTCCATGAAAGCGGGCTGACGAGCGAGTTTCGCGATTTCCGTTAGCGCTTTTAATTCTTCGGGCGCTTCGACAGTTTCGTAATCGAGCTGTTTAATTTCTCCCATTTCTTTTTTAGCAATTTGATCGAGTTCACGGCGTTCTTTGATGTAGCCTTGAAATTTATTGCGACCAAAAATCAGAAACAGCGGTGGCATGAGAATCGGGAAACCGAAGAGCCCTACGATCCAAGCGGTAGCGCCTTGAGTGGTGCGCGATCTCCAAAGCGCGAAGACCGCGCAGAGTGCGGCGATGATGTACGCAAGCGTGTAAACACCTATGCTGAGATAAGAGCTGGTCAGAATTTCAGGGAGTTCGAGGCCGAAACGTTCCACCGAAGAAACCTATCAACCTGCTCGCCCTAAGCTCAAGCTCCGCATTGAGATCGAGGCATTTTGCATCTCCTCAAACTCGAACTTGAGATCGTCTTTTGAATCGGCTGCACCCAGAATCGTGAGAAGTGGGAGGTAGTGCTCAGGCGTCGGAATGCTCAATCGAGCGGCCTCGGACGCATTTGCACCTAGGAGCAAGCTCTTCACATCGCGCGATTCAAGTTTCTCTTTTGTCCATTGGTCGAACTCGAGCGCCCACGCGTGCGTAGGTGCCGATGGATCCCAAGCGATTGTGCGTAAGTTGTGAACCAAGTTTCCAGAGCCGAGAATCAGGACGCCTTGATCGCGGAGTTTCCGAAGTGCTTCGCCGCGTTTAAAGTGTTCTTCAGGCGACGCCATGTGATCGAGCGACATCTGAAAGACAGGGATTTTCGCTTCGGGATACATGTGCTTAAGTACGGCCCAAGTGCCATGATCCAGCCCCCACTCTTGCGCATCGATGTTGGCACCGGTTATGAGGCCACGCGCTTCATCTGCAATCACTGGCGCACCTGGCGCTGGATACTGCACATCGAAAAGTGCTTGAGGGAAGCCGTAAAAATCGTGAATGGTCTTAGGCTGCTTCATGCCCGTGAACCACGTGCCCTTGGTCACCCAATGCGCAGAGACAACAAGAATGGCCTTCGGCCGAGGAAGATCTCGACCGAGGTTCGCGAGCATTTGCGTATAGCCGTTGTCGGCGAGTGCATTCATGGGAGAGCCGTGGCCGATGAAGAGAAGGGGCATACGAGCCGATTGCGTTTGCGATGACATGTAGACCTCCCTTCTCTTTTAGACGACTTTTGGTTGTTTCGTCTCTTAGTCGTCGAACAACTTACTTTTTCGCTTTTGGAACGACTTTAGCCGCTTGAATTTTCAGGCCGATTGAAACTTCGTCGCCAACAACGGGGCCGGCTTCGACGACGTTGTTCCAAGTCAGACCATAGTCTTTACGACTAATTTTCGTTTTTGCATCGAACGCAGCTTTCTCGTTTCCGTATCCGTCTTTCACTGTGCCCAAGTACTTGGCGTCAAATGCAACCTTCTTGGTGATCCCGTGAATGGTCAGATTTCCGATGAGCTTGAAAGAATCGGGCGTGCCCGTAACTTCCGTGCTCTCAAATTTCATCGTCGGGTACTTCTTCGCGTCAAAGAAGTCGGGGCTCTTCAAGTGATCGTCACGCTTCGCAACACCCGTATCGATCGACGAAATCTCCGTTGAAATCTTGGCCGAAGATTTTGTGAATGTAGGATCAAGTTTAATTTCACCTTCGGACTGATTGAACTTCCCTTCAACTGACGAGATCACAAGGTGAGGGATCTCGAAGCCGACTTTCGAGTGCATAGGGTCGAGCTGGTAGGAGCCCGGTTCATACTTCGTTTCAGCCATCGCCATTGGTGCTAATGCGAGAACGAGTGCGCTTGCTGCGAGTTTCGATGTGATTGATTTCATGACTGAGTCTCCTGGCTTCAAAAGCCGCGTGTGTTCATGAAGTCAGTTTCGGGGATTTTTCGAGTTCTCACTAGACGGTAAAATCCAGTTTCACCTTACATTTAAATGCATAATCGGCCTCTGTCAGCACTTTCAGGGCATCCACCAGTAAGCCTTGATCTCGTTAGCCAAGTTGGCCTTCGCCTGAGCCTCGTACTTCGTCTTGAAACGAGTCGTTCGATAAAGCGGGATCGAGAGAAAATGTTTGAGCACTTTCTTCCGGCCATAGGCGTAGCGCAATCGGCCGACACTCTTGTATTCCTCGCGAACTTGGCGACAGTAGCGAGCGTAGTCGAGCGGCGTTTGCCCTAAGATAGAAAGATCGATATCGAGAAACAGATCCGTCGTCGACGATTGCGGCGCGTGGCCTGAGCCCAGATGTTTCGAGGCGAGAATGAGAGCTTCGACCGTTTGTAAATCGATGGATGTTTTCAAACTCCCCAAATGTTTTTTGAGTAGTTTCGCGCTGTCTTCTTCGTTGGTTTTTGAACGAATCTCGTAGACCGCATCGTGATACCAAATCGCGAGCTCTATCTCATCGTGCTGTTTGAGTTGCTCCTCGATTTGGTCAAGCTCCCAGAGACAATGAGAGATGTGGTCCATCGTATGATAGGCGCGGTGCGCTTCGCTGTAGCGCTTAACCAGAGACTCGTAAAGGGCCTGAACCGCACTAGCCTCAATCTCGAAACGTCGTTCTAAGAGTCTCGCAAAACGTGTTTTCAACTCTGAGTCTCGTTCAGCTGAGAGCACGGGTGGACCTTCCTTACGCCAAAGCACGAATGTCGCATTCTCAACCGAACAGCTCGCAAGAACCGACTGCATCCAGTCGATCTTATCAGAAGAGCCTAGCCAAGCGAAAACCTCGCCTGCGTTGGAGTTGGGAATTCGCCAAAAAGACTCACCCTTCAAAAGCAAATAGAAGCAATCTTCTACGAATGGTCCCTGATCAGTTGTTTCGATAAGGATCAGGTCCATTTCTTCAGGTCTGTGGGCGCGGAAGTCTTGTTGCATAGTGCCTCCTGAAGATATTGTCGGTTTCATAAATTGGGTCTACAACCAATCTATGGGAAGAAAAAGTTTACGACATCTGAGGCGCCAAGAGATCCTCGAAGCGTTTGCAAAAGTCTTGGCAAATCATGGTTATGCGGGGGCTACGACCGTCGCGGTTGCTGAGGCTGCGGGCCTCGCGCCGGGGCTCTTGCACCATCATTTTGCATCGAAGCAAGAGATGCTGGCTGAGCTCATGAAATCTTTGATTGGCGGTTTTCATCAGCGCGTGGCTCACTTCGCGGGTCCAAGCGGCGTCACACTTGAAACATACATCGATGCAGCTCTGAAGCTTGGTCAGAATGCCGATACGATTGCCGCCAAGTGTTGGGTCGGTCTTTTCGCTGAAGCACTTCGCGATCCTTCGCTGTACGCTCAGATCAAACGTCACCTTGAAGCCGAAGTCGACACAGTGTCGGGCCTAACGAAGCCTCGGCTGTCGGAACACGATGCGAGCGCGTTGATCGCTTACATCCTTGGGGCGCTTGTTTTCGGTGCCTTCGCGCCACGAAAGGCGCAAGGTTTTGCTGCTCCAGGCGGTAAAGCTCTTGCTGCTGTTCTTTCTAGGTCTTAAGCCGCATTCGCAGCAGCGAGGGGCCGGGTTTGCGGAATGAACACGTGAACTTCATCTCGTTCCAAAGAGCTCACTCTCACCGATCGCTATTGTTAGAACGGTGGAGGGGCCAGGCTTTATGGAAATCGTCGGTTTTATCGTTTTGTTTTTCGGTGGCGCATTCGCGGTTAACGGAATTCCGCATTTCGTTTCGGGCTTAATGGGTCGGCCCTTTCCGACGCCGTTTGCAAATCCGCCTGGCAAAGGGCTTTCGTCACCTGAATTGAACGTCCTGTGGGGTTTCGCGAACTTTGTCGTAGCCTGGTTTCTTCTCGTGAGAATCGCGCTTCTTGATCTTCACTATGGGCTTCCAACCGCGATTGCGGGCGCGGGCAGCCTGATCATGGCTCTTATTCTCTCGAAGTTGTTTGCGTCTGTCCCTTTGACTTCGGCTCCAGGGCCGCGCAAAGTGCCGGACCATGACGAACACCCCAGAACACACTGATCAACAGACTGATAAAAGTACAGAAAACTTGGCGGCGAGGTTGATTGAGATCGAGCAGAAGCTATCTCATCAGGAATTCGCGATGGAACAAGCTCAGAACACGATCTATGAGCAGGGGCTTCTGATTGCTCAGCTTGAACTGTCGGTCAAAAAG
>CAJYOV010000241.1 GCA_913776405.1 Pseudobdellovibrionaceae bacterium | reverse complement strand
GTAAAGAACTTTGTCTGGTTTCACTTGAGATCTCCTTCGATTTTGTTGATTGCAATTAAGTTGTGTACAATGTATTAACGTCAGTTTTTCGATCGAACTTGAGTTTTCATCTTTTTATTGAATCCCGTGATGTTGCGCGAGCACCCGCTGAAGGCCTTTGAGCTCTTTCAAAATCGCTTTGGCTTCTGGGATTGAGCACGACATGGCTTGGAAAATCTGTGGCGGGATTTTTGCGGCTCTTTTCTTTAGGTTCTTGCCTTCAGCGGTGAGGCTAACGACAACGCGGCGTTCGTCTTCAGGGTCTCTATTTCTTGAGAGCAGACCCGCTTGCTCCATGCGTTTGAGGAGCGGCGTTAGCGTGCCTGAATCTAAAAAAAGCTTCTCGCCGAGATCTGAGACACTTGAATCGCCGTGCTCCCAAAGAACGAGAAGGGCCAAGTACTGCGGATACGTCAGACCGAGAGGCTTCAAAAGCCGCTGATAAACCTTACCCATGCTAAGAGAGGCCGAGTACAAGGCGAAACAAAGTTGGTTGTCCAACTTCAGTGATTCGTCTGTGGAAACGTTCGGCGACTTATGAGCGGCTTTCATGAGACTATTTAAGCATGACTCAATTAGATTGTACACAATTTAATTCAAGGCTGAGACATTTGAACTCTATCTAAATGTCTAAATTATCGGAATCACTTCGCTTTCGATGTCTGACTCAATCCTGACGGAAGCGACTACAGAAACCTTTTATGGTCGTTCTCAGATGAAGTCGAGCCTTGGGCCGGTGAGACGGGGTTTATCAAAGTATGGAAAACATGAAATTCTCAAATGCTCTCGCAACCGCATTTGCACTGACTGTTAAGTCAGTCGTCGTAACGACCGTCTTCGTCGCGACACTCTTGATCAGTTTTAATCTCCACATCTAAATCAGCTGCAAAAAATCAGACGTTAGAGCGCGTGTACTTGATCAGCGTATGAATCAGTTCAGCTTGATTGATCGGTTTCGTCAGGTGATCGGTATAACCGACATTGAGCGCTTTTTTACGAACCTCATTCATCGCATGGGCTGTGAGTGCGATAACGGGTTTTCTATAACCAGCTTCGCGTAATTTCGAGGTTGCGGTGTAGCCGTCCATCACCGGCATCTGAATGTCCATTAAGACAATATCGAAGTCGCCAACAAGAGCCGTGCGGTATCCGACCAGACCATTGTCGACTGTTTGGACGATCGCACCGTGTTTCGTGAGGTAGCGCCACAGAAGATGTTGGTTGTCGGGCGCATCGTCAATGACCAGCACTTTCACACCAGCAAGTTCCTGGTCTTCCGGACGAGCGGCGCTGATTTTTTTCTCTTCAGCTTTTGCGACATCGGCGGATTTTTTTTCCGGTTGATCTTCGACCGTGATCGCGAAGCGAGTGCCAACCCCAGGGATCGATTCGACGATCTTGACGTCACCGCCCATAGCTTGAGCCAGACGTCGCGATAGTGCGAGGCCGAGCCCAGTGCCACCGAATCGTCTCGTCATTGTACCGTCAGCCTGCGTGAACATCTCAAAGACATGATCATGCTGGTCTTCAGGAATGCCGATGCCTGTATCGACAACCTCGAAGCGAAGAGTCGCTATGCCTGCCGTCGAAACGTCGCTTGAAACGAGAATGCGAACGGACCCGAACTGCGTGAATTTCACGGCGTTACCGACGATGTTCAAAAGAATCTGCCTGACGCGCACAGGGTCGGCCACGATTGTCTTCGGCACCGCCTCATCGACAGAGGTCTCAAGAATGAGCCCTTTTTCTTTTGCCTTCACGCGAAGCAGCGAGGCTACGTCGGCGACGATTTGCTCTGGCTGCGTTTCTAGAAATTCCAGTGTGAGGTGGCCAGCTTCGACTTTCGAGAGATCAAGAATGTCGTTGATGATCACGGCCAGATTCTCACCGTTTCGGTGAAGAATATCGACATAGCTTGAACGTTCAGTCGGCGTCGCAGCCGGGTCTCTTAAAAGGTCGGCAAATCCCATCATCGCGCCGAGCGGCGTTCGAATCTCGTGCGACATGTTGGCTAAAAAGTCTGACTTTAATTGATTTGCGCGCTCGGCTTCAAGGCGCGCTTGCTCAGCTCGTTCTCTGGCGGAATTCAGCTCTTCTGCCTGCAACACTTGTTCGTGGATGTCCGTACACGTACCCATCCACCGAATGATGCGATTCGATTCATCTCGCACGGGCAGGGCGCGGCCGAGTGTCCAACGATACTGGCCAGAGAAATGCCTAAGCCGGTAACGGATCTCATACGGCTGGCCGGTTTCAAGCATGCCTCGCCGCCGCAGCCGAGGGCGCGAACATCGTCATCGACTACGT
>CAJYOV010000240.1 GCA_913776405.1 Pseudobdellovibrionaceae bacterium | reverse complement strand
ACTTCTTCCCAGAGATCGATACACTTCTCTCGCCAGTGATGAGCCGTGAATTCGAGATCCGCCTTGATCACTGTATCGGCTGGCAATGTCGGAGCGTAGAGTCCGTCCAAGACGACATCGCGTTTTCCTTCAGCCAAAAGTTGATTCGCATAACGAGTGAATAAAAGTGCTCGGAGCGCTGGACCGTCGTTTTGCGGTCGGCCCCACGGCTCGGTGTTCACGGTGCCGTCGACATTGAATCGCGGCTCGCCCAAATTCCAACCAACTTGAACTTGGTTGTCTCGAGAAAAACGAACGAACGTTGCCATCGCATCGCGTGCCCTAACCGAGCCATGATTCGCTAAGTCTAAAACGGATTGCATGACGAGCGCGCCATCGCGCACCCAATAGTAATAGTAATTCGGATCTTGCTTCGAGGGTGAGGCGAGAATTGTGCCCGGCTTTGAGCCTATCGGTGAAAAGTTGGCGAACATTTTCGATTCTGAAATCGCTCGTTGTGACGTCAACCAAACTTCGAGGTCTTGAGGCGCAGTCAAACGAGAATCTGAAAACCCAAACGACAAGAGGACAGCGGTGAAAGTCAGCAATGTCGCGAGTGGCTTACGAATCGAGCTGAGCATGCGCATGGAGTCCTCCAAAAGATCAATCGGTGGGCTTTGCGACATGTTAGGTTTCCGTCAGGGACGAGGGAAATAAAATCTCACACCCTTAGAGCATTTGCGTCAGAATCTTAATGAAAGTAGGCATCTAAGTCGTCTCGATAAGCTTGAGTGCGTCCGCGAATTCCCAATCGGTCACGGGTCTTCGACCGAGCTTCGCCGCAGTCTTAAGGGCGACCATCGCCTCTCGAGTGCGACCCTCAAGCGCAAGTGACTTCGCATAATTATAGATTGGGAAATAGTACGTCTCTTTCTTGAAGCCATACTTTTCCCAAGCGGCATTGGCCTTTCTCGCCCACGCGACAGCACGTGTTTTTTGACCTGCGCTGTGGAGATCGAACGCGATCGATGTCGCGGCTAACCCTTGAGCATAAAGCGCGTCTCGCCGGCTATGGCGAACGAATCTGCGACCGAACGCATACATTCCGGCCCAGTCTTCCGATTGATAGTAGTAATTTAGGCTTACGCGGAAACGGACGTCAACAGGCTGTGAGGACATCGCTCGTAAAAGCGGTTTCAAAATCTGAATCGATTCGCGCTTTAATTTTTTCTTTTTCGCGGGTGGCAGTTCGTCGGCCCAGTCACCCAGAATTTTCGCATAACTGAAACGGACGAAGAAATCGCTCGGATAAGTTTTAAGCGCTGATTTCGCGTGGGGCATCGCGCCTGCGTAATCGCCGCGGTCTGTGAAATCTGAGAGCGTCGATTTAAATTCCTTCAGCCACGCGCTCGTCGGACGTGCTTTCATGTAATGCCTTCCCTCTCAGATGAGTGTCGGTGCCAAATTTGCGCGTGCGTTCAGTCACTCGACGAACTGGAAAAAAGTTCCGGCTCGAGCCGATTAAACACGATGACGACTGAGCTCAAGCTCGCGAAAAGCGGGCACATCTTCTGCTCAACATACGGTCGCTTAACCGTTTTCACAAGTTTGTGGTGCCCGATGCCAATTAGATCGACAGCGCGTTTGACCGTTCGTTCGACCTTCAAGTTCCTGCTGATCAGCCTCATCGTTTCGATGACGGCGCTTGCGCCTATTTCGCATCGCGGATCGCTTCAGGTTTCGGTCGCTCAGCAAAACGCGACTGGGCTCAAACTCGGTGCGGACTTTCACCCGACGCACGCACAGCTTGAGACGTTGAATCAGCGACTTCCCCGCACGTCCGAGGAGAAGATCTTCTTCCACTGGACAAAACCCGATATCGGTCTCCGTTGGATTCAACAAGGGTTCATCGACTCTGGCGAGGTCGAGTTTTACAACACACCTACGGGCGATCGCCAAGCTTACGGGCCTGGCATTTACATGGCCTCGAACCCCACAAGTTCAGAAGGCTTCGGTGAATTCTGCGTCGTCTTCAAGATGGCGCCCGGTACTCTGGTCTACTCACCGGAAATCGCGAAAGAAATTTTCGGTCGCGACCTTACAACGGATGAGATGACTTACCTAGGTAAGCAAATCCCATTTATTCGCGATCTGAATGGTGGGGATTGGCACCTCACCAACTCCGCGACAAATCTTACTCGCGTTGAGTATGCTGGCCCGTACGGCGGCGATGCGCACATGTTCCGCGGCAGCGATCAGCGCACGATGCTCGCTGCGATTGCTAAAGCAAAAACGTACGGCGATACCGGTTACCTCGAAAGCTTCTTTCATTTGATGCACTATATGGACGGCATCTCACTCCAGCGCGCCATTCGTGTTGCGCCCTCGAACCCATGGTCGCAATTTGAACCCGCGCTTTTCGAAAACTTCCGTGCTATGAACGATGACGTTTTGACTAGTAAAGCTCAGACGACCGAGGCTGCGACTTGGGGACCGAATGAACAGAACCGCGATAAGTGGGTCGACACTCAACTTAAGGTCACGCTCCCAGGCCTGATCAACCGACTCTACAAATCGCAAGGCGCGAACTTCCGCGGCCACGGCATCCGAGCTGGCGGCACGAGCGACGGGCACACCTTTGTCGCGACACCTCAAGATCTGCAGCAGCTTCTCAAAAACCCTTATCTGAAAGTCGAGTATCGGCCCGATTCAACTCGCCAAGGCTTTCTCGTTTCCTACAACTACCCGAGCATCCAGAATCTCAAAAATTTAAAGCCGCTCGTTTCGGCTGACGTTTACGAAACCTTATCTCGTTACTCAATTCGACAGATTGAAGCCGACCGTGCTCTCGAAGTTCGCTTAAATCAAACTCTGATTGCGGATCTTCTTCGTAATCTTTTGAACGACCTGCACGGTAAACAGATCGATGCGGCCGACTTTCTCCAACGCTACATCTCGATTCACCCGTTCTCAGATGGCAACGGTCGAAGCGGCCGGCTCTTCTTGCAGAAGCATCTGAACCTTGTCGGCAAAAGCTTGCCGCCATTTTACATTTCAGATCTGGATCTTCTTGTTTCTAAGCCGACTCTCGCGAAAATCATCGAAGACTCTGACAAAGCGTATCTCAGCCTGCAGAAAGCCATGCTCGGCGAATTTATCGCCTCAGGGTTCGGTAAGAAGCGGATGCCTGATTACTTCAAGCTCAAGCAGTTCCAACAACTTTTAACAAGCTTGAGCGTTTTTGGCTTCAATGCCGACGACCGCGTCGAGCCGCGCTTCGATCAAGACGTTTTCGAGCGTCGGTTTAACGAACTCTTCTCTCAAACGAAGGGCACCGCTTGGTCTCTAGTTCCAGATGAATCCTTGAAGTCGACTCTGGAGTTCGCTCGTAAAAACGGCGCAACCTCGTACATTCGAGCTCTTGGCCAAAAAACCGCGAACGCCATTCGCCACCTAAAGCCCTCGCCGAATGTGGCGGCGGAGAATCTGTTTCTAAAAAACATGATGCTCTATGGTGCAGGCTTAAAAGAGCTTCCTTCTCTGAAACGCGCTTACATGCAAAAGATCACGCAGATCGTTCGCAAGCTCGATTACACGAAGCCTGAGCATTTCGACGTTCGTGCAGCCTCAACTCGAAAAACTTGAAATCGAAAAAGATCGAAGAGCTCACAGCTCTCGGCGCAAAACTCTTAATCGAGAACGCAGCCGGCCTTCGTCGCCAAGATCTCG
>CAJYOV010000239.1 GCA_913776405.1 Pseudobdellovibrionaceae bacterium | reverse complement strand
CAGGATTATATCGAAGGTCGTAACGCCAAAAACGCCGACGACCGCGACCGACAAAACGGCCGGGTTCGCTAACGTCAAACCCATAGCCGCAAGTTCTGCACCGATGGCTGGGTTTTTGAGAACCGCGAAACTTGCCGGCGCGAGTATCAGACTCGCGTATCGAGTCGCTTTCGAGATCGACTGCCAATCTTCACACCGGATTCCAGAAGCTCGCGCGACATAGAAGTGTTGCGAACTCATATCGATGACGGGGCACGCCGATTCGTTAATGAGAGAGCCTGCATGCGCGGATTCAGAGAGCAAAGTAAGAGCACAAAGAGCGACGACGAAAAGGAATTTGATCATAGCTTTATCCGTTCAGTTTTTTTAAGTCAGTTGTTCGAGGGCGAATCGCCCGCGGACGGACAAAGCAAAGCTGAGACCCAGTCGGAATCGACCAGGGAACGATTTAATTCGAGCTCGGCAGCCAAGCGATCCACGAATCCGGAACTCGTCTCTGAATCCGGAAATCGGAAGGCCATCATCCAGGGGGCGGTTTATGGCTCCATGAGGAATTCGAGGTCGTCGAGAGAGAGGCTGGTCCCGAGAGTGTTGTCTTCACTGATCATCGAATTTGCGAGTGTTCGCTTCTGATCCTGAAGCTTCATGATCTTCTCTTCGATCGAGCCTTTTGCGATCAAGCGATAAGCCATGACTTTATTCTTCTGACCCATTCGGTAGGCGCGATCAATCGCTTGCGCTTCGATCGCTGGGTTCCACCACGGGTCCATCAAAAAGACATAAGACGCAGTCGTTAAGTTAAGACCTGTGCCACCGGCCTTGAGGCTGATGAGGAAGACAGTCGTTTTTGGATTCGAGTTAAATCGATCAACGACTGCGCCCCGGTTTCTAGTTTGACCGTCGAGATGCTCAAAAGGGATGCCGGCCTTCTCGAGCTCAGGCTTCAAGAGATCAAGAAACGAGGTGAACTGCGAAAAAACGAGCGCCTTATTGCCCGCAGCTTGAATGTCCTCGAGATGCTCGAGCAACATTTCAACCTTCGTGCTTTCGACTGACTTGCCATTTTCGCCGATGAGAGCCGGGTGGCATGAGATCTGACGGAGCCTCAAAAGAGCTTCAAAGACTCGTGTTGATTTTGGACCGTTCGGCGTTTCGGTCGCTGACTCCTTCAACATCACTTTGAAGTGCTTGCGAGTCTTATCGTAGAGACTTTTTTGTGGCCCATCCATTTCGCAGATGAGGACTTGTTCACTCTTATCGGGAAGTTCCGTCAGCACTTGTTTTTTTGTGCGGCGTAGGATGAACGGCTTCACGGAAGCGGCGATCTTCTCAGTGACCGCTTTGGGTAACGTAATGTTTTTCTTTTCGCCGTAGGCGCGTTCAAACGCGGGTGGGATCAAACCCGGGTTCGTAAAATGAAACAGTGAGAAGAGATCTTTAAGCGAATTCTCGATCGGCGTGCCGCTAAGAGCGAAACGCTGACGAGCTTTCAGTTGAAAGGCTGCCTTCGAGATCTGTGAAGTCGGATTTTTGATTGCCTGTGCTTCGTCTAAAATAATTGTGTCGAAGTCGACCTCTTTCAAACGGTCGATCTCATTCTTCATTACGTGATAGGTCGTGAGCACGACGTCGAAGTATTGAGGCCGAAAGATGCCACGGTTTGCGCCAGCGAAATCGAGCACCCGGAGCATCGGACCAAACTTGTCGATTTCGTTTTTCCAGTTTGAAACTAAACTTTTAGGTAAAACGACGAGGCACGGCTTTTGTTCGCTTTCGTTGAATCGGAAATGCGCGCGACGCGAGAGTAAGTACGCGATGATCTGAATGGTCTTACCTAAACCCATGTCGTCGGCAAGGATGCCGCCAAAACCTGATCGCGACATTTTGAGAAGCCAGAACAAGCCCTCTTGTTGATAAGATCTGAGAGACGCATTCAAGGCTTTAGGTGCTTCGGCTAATCCGGTTTCGCCAAGGGCGGTTAGCGAATCGAAAACCGCCTTCGCCTCTTGAGAAATCGCAATCGAGTCATGGCCTTCAAAAACAGATTTGAAAAGCGGGAGCGACGTTCGGTTAAAGCAGAGTGCGCCTTCTTTGGAGAGAGTTGCGCCGCGAGCGAGGATGTCCAGCCGTTTCGACCATTCCTCGTTCACGAAAGCCGGCGAGCCGTCCGAAAGTGTGAGAAGAGCGTCTTTTGAGGCGCTCGTGCCGATGACCTCAGCCAGGTTGAAGGAATGATCGCCAGAGGCAAACCGCGCAACGAACTCATAGCGTCCATTTTTCTCTTCCAGAGTTGCTTGAGTGACTTCAAGCGGAATCACTCGGCGACCTTCAACCAGCACGTTCCAGTTTGGATTCTGGTGATCGGCGATAAAGGCTTTCAACTCAGAGGCCGAGAATTTCTTGCCCTCAAGTTTCTTAGGAGCCGACTCGCCTTTGAAACTTCTAAGAAGCTCTTTTTCAGCGGATTGATTGCGTTTGATCTTGTGCTGTTGCGCCGGGCTTAAAAACTCTTTGCGCTGAGACGTTGATCGGATTCGATACTCACCGTACTCAAACCCGAAGTTCGTCAGCACGTAATCGCCTGAAGATGAGTTCACAGTGAATTCGAGTGTGCCAACCGGCTGAACCTTCAGGCTCGGCCAATCACGAACGGATTTGAGATCCAGTGATTCGGCTAACGCTTGATGTGCGTTTTCATCCGTTAAGCGCTTTAAAGTGAGCGGCTTTTTTTCGATCTCGGCACGTTTTTCGGCGATTTCGACTTGAGTCGATTTGTCGAAGTCGAGAAGTGCGGTCCAAGTGTGATGACAGAGCTCCTGATATTTTTGAAACGCACTGCAGGTGCAGTGAACAGCGAGCTGCGCTTTAGACTCGGCTTCATGCCAGTCGAGAACGACAAAAGAAGCCGGCTGCAACTGAGCCGACTTCCCCGAAGGATTTTTGATTTTAAATTGAGCTGCGTGTTTTCCCAAGCGTTCTAGGCTCGAAAGCCCAAGCTCGAAATCTTCTGCGCCACCCGCTCGGGCGACTGCATCGAAATCACGCACAAATTTATTCGCAACAGGCATCGCCTGCACAGTACTAGAAATCGGTCGACTCGGAAAGTCTTCTTGCTTTGATCGAATCACTGGACCGCGACGGGGCGAGCGCCTACCGTAGTGAGATGCGGAATTTGCTCTTATACGCTTTATCGATGGTGGCTGTTTTCGTGACGGCGGGTTGTATGACGATTGCAGATCAACTCGTTGAGCCGATTAAGGTCAAAGTGCCGGACGTCAGCGTTAAGAAGCTTGAGCTCACACGCGCAGAACTTAACGTGAAATTGAGAGTCACGAACCCAAATAAGATTTCGGCGACGGTGTCGAAGCTGAAGTACGACATCATCATCAACGATAAGAGCGTCGCGAACGGGACTTACGTGAAAGATGTTGAGATTCCGGCTGACGGCACGACAGAGACCGTTGTCCCGATCGTGGTTTCTAATGCGGATCTTCTTAAATTCCTCGCTAAAACTGTCTTCACCAAAGGCTCGAAGTATCGCGCGAAAGGTGACGTAACGGTTGGCCCGTTAAGCGTGCCTTTCGATGAGGCTGGGTTCATAACTCGCAGCGATCTTTGAGAGCCCTGTCTGTTTCTCGCAGTTATCGCAGTGCTTACACTCACTCCAATCCGTTTCCTGCTTGAAGTAGTTCATCAAAATTTTCCATCGGCAAAGAGCTGACTGCGCATAGACAATCATTTGTTTGAGTTTGTCGCGGTCATTTTCTTTTTTGGCCTGATAGGTATCGAAAACAGATTGAAGGTCCTTCGTTTCGAGGCCCTTTTTGAGCACGCACATTTTGCCACGAGCTTTTAGTTCGATGATCTCGGACGCACGCAACGCTGAAAGGATCACTTTAATTTTCGAAAGTGGAACAGACGTGAGCGTTTCTTTCAGGTCTTTCACGGTGACGGTACCGCCAGCTTCCACAGCCTTGTACACAGCGAAGATCGACTCCGGCATCGGGTATTTGCCAGCTAAGAAAAAGCTTTGAGTCGATTTATCTTTCTTGAGGTAGAGCAGAGTGCAGTCGGAACGCTGACCATCCCGACCGGCGCGGCCTGACTCTTGATAGTACGCTTCAAGAGAGCCCGTAAAGTGATAGTGAATGACCGAACGGATATCGGCTTTGTCGATACCCATACCGAACGCATTTGTCGCGATCATGATCGGCACTTTGCCTGACATGAATCGGTCTTGAGCTGCATGTCGATCGGCGGCTTTCATTTTCCCGTGGTATTTGTCGACGTCGTAGCCCGCTTCCTTCAATTGATCGTAGAGTGAGTTTACAGTGGCGACCGTCGCCGAGTAGACCACGGTTGCGCCTCGAGAGTTTTCTAAGAGCTCTAAGAGGATCGGAAACTTTTCTTCTTCTTTGTCTAGGATGCGCGCTTGATAGAACAGGTTTTTTCTGAAGACTCCCGAGCGCAGAATGTTCAGATCTGGATCAAACAACCCAGCGATCTCTTCGGCAACGGCGTCGGTCGCGGTCGCAGTGAGCGCGAGAAGTTGAGGGCTGCCCAAAGCTTTCCAGGCGTCGACAAGCCCTAAAAACGCCGGTCGGAAATCGTGACCCCACTGCGAGACACAGTGGGCTTCATCGATAACAAACAGATCGATTTTGAGTTTCTTCAGCGAAGCTAAAAACTTCGGGTCGACCAGTCTCTCAGGCGTGACATAGAGAAACTCAGCACGACCTTTTTTCAAACTCACCATGGAGTCGGCAACGTCTTTAGAAGCGAGTGCACTATTCAATTCAACCGAATCGATACCGAGCTCGAGCAACTTCTCGTTTTGATCTTTCATGAGCGCGATCAATGGCGAGACGACAACAGTTGTACCTTCGAGAAGCTGGCCTGGAAGCTGGTAGCAGAGCGACTTACCAGCCCCTGTTGGCATAATCGCGAGCGTGTTCTTGCCGGCGAAAACGCTATCGATCACCTCTTCCTGCGCATCTCGAAGCTTTTTGAAGCCGAAGACAGATTGAAGCTCTTTACGTACGCGAGGGGATTTAGATTTCAGCCGG
Source organism: Pseudobdellovibrionaceae bacterium (assembly GCA_913776405.1). Taxonomy (GTDB): domain Bacteria; phylum Bdellovibrionota; class Bdellovibrionia; order Bdellovibrionales; family JAMPXM01; genus CAJYOV01. Next base: position 1,412 of record CAJYOV010000239.1, on the reverse strand, counting down.
GTCGATCTCGTCTTTTTCATCTCACCCGTTTTAAACCACCATCTGCAGGTGAGTTCTCTTTTTCCCGCGTACGTTTTGTGTATATTCCCGGGTTTGTGTGGATTTCTAGATAACCCCTCGGTCGATTGGGTTTGGACTTTGTGTCTCAGTCGACTACCGTGTGAATTCTCGAGGAGAGTGAATGATGATTAGCGAAGCGGGTTGGCTCACGGGCGGCGGCGAGATGGGCGAACTGATCCGCTCTATGGACTGGTCGCAAACAGCGCTCGGCCCCATCGAAGCTTGGCCTCAGAGCTTGCGAACTACGGTCAGCCTTTGTCTCTCATCGACTTTTCCTATCTTGATTGCGTGGGGTCCGGAAGACATCCAAATTTACAACGACGCCTACCGACCGATTTGCGGTGTGAAACACCCCCAATCAATGGGCCAACCTTTCAAAATTTGTTGGGAAACGGCTCTTCCGGTCGTTGGCGCTAAATGGGACCGAGCGCATGAAGGCTTCGGCGCTTACATCAAGGACCAACAGATGTTTCTTGATCGAAGCGGCTATCTCGAAGAAGCCTTTATGACATTCTCGTTCAGCCCGATTCGCGACGAGTCGGGAAATGTCGGCGGCATCTTCCACCCGATCACGGAGACGACCGACGCCACGCTCAGCGCGCGACGGACTCAAGTGCTGCGTGATCTAACTCTTGAAATCGCAAACGTGAAATCCGTTCAAGAGCTCGTAATGCTTGCGGCCAATCGTCAGTCAAAAAGTGCGTCCGATCTCCCATTCCTCCAGATTTACGAACTTGAGGCTTCTCAGAACCCTCGCTTGATTAGAAGTTCCGGTGTTGACGATCAACGCGTCGACTTCGTCCCGTTTTTTGATCTTGAAAAGGCAGGCGCGTACGAAATTTCCGGTCTGCAAGAAAAGTTTGGCGCCTTTAAAGCAGGCACTTTCGATCTCCCGATCGAAACGGCAATAGTTCTGCCGCTCAACCCAGCGGGGTCGATGGGGACTTTCGGTTATTTAGTCGGTGGAGTCAGTCCAGTCCGAGCACTCGATCAAGAGTACCGAAGCTTCTACGCGCTCCTTCAGGCGGCTATTGAATCTGCGATCTCAAAAATCCGAGCTTACGAAGAAGAACAGCGACGCGCTGAAGCCTTAGCGGCGATCGATCGCGCGAAGACAGCTTTCTTTTCCAACGTTTCGCATGAGTTTCGCACACCGCTGACCTTGATCCTAGGACCCCTCGAGGATTCGTTAAATGACGAAATAAATCCTTTGAACCCGGCTCAGTACCAGCGCCAGCTTGTGACTCACCGAAATGCACTTCGGTTGCTTAAGCTTGTAAACTCGTTGTTGGATTTCTCGAGGATCGAAGCTGGCCGAATGCAAGCGAACTTTGAACGGACAAATTTATCAA
>CAJYOV010000238.1 GCA_913776405.1 Pseudobdellovibrionaceae bacterium | reverse complement strand
CGCTCGCCGCTCTTGCGGTAGGGCCGCCCCATGGAGTCATGTTCATGATTCCGGACGCGAGCATTAACAAGCAACAAAAGTAGAGTGGCTTTAAGCCGAGACGTCGGTACAGCGGCATGAGTGCAGCCGCCGTAATCATGTAGGCCGTTGAGCCATCGCCATCGAGAGAAACAAAGAGAGCGAGGGCCGCAGTCGCGATCATGATTTTGAGCGGATCCGCTTTGACGAGCGAAACGATTCGCTTCACCACAGGTTCGAAGAGACCCGTGTCGATCATGACGCCGAAAAAGAGAATCGCGAAAAGAAGCATCACACCGATCGGTGCGAGGTTTCTGATTCCATCGAGCATCATGTCGCGAAGCTCTGATGTGAAGCCGGCAAAGAGGCCAAACAAAATTGGGATCACGATCAGAGCCAACAAGGGAGTCAGCTTTTTCGTCATGATGAGAATCATGAAAGTCGTAACCATGGCGTAACCGAGGAAAGTCAGCATGCCAGATTCTTACCGAAGTCTGGTTACGAGACTAGTGAGTTTCTGGATAAAACGATTATTAGCGTGCGCCGTGAAGACGGTTGTCTCGACTTTCGCCTGAACTGCGCTCGATTCGCTCGGCGTCAACCTCAGGTGGGGGATTGACCGAGATCGGAATAAGCAAAAATAATTTAGGTAATGGAAAAAGCGGATGGCGTGAAGGGAACGTTCCCTTCGCAGACGCGGATATTGCTCGCTGAAGATGTTGAGCCGATGCGTTTGCTTTTGAAGACAACTCTCGGGGAACTCGGTTACACCGAAGTGGATGACTTTGGTGACGGGCAGCAGGCGTATTCGGCGCTTCTTGGCGCAAGAAACGGCGGCGTCAGCTACCAGCTCGTAATCTCTGATTTCAATATGCCGAAAGTCAACGGTGTCGAGCTCTTGCGATTGATTCGAAACTCACCGACTTGGAAAACGATGCCGTTTTTGATGGTCACGGATTTGCGCGATCACGCGAGCATCTTGGGTGCGATCAACGCAGGCGTGAGCGGATATTTACTCAAGCCCGTCGACAAAGCCGCGCTCTCAGACAAGCTTGCTAACATCTGGAAACGTCAGCAGCCGTGAAGCTGCTGACGTCGTCGCTTCAATCTCCTGACGAGCGAAGTCTTGAACCCGATCACTTCAGGTTCGAGATCTCGATCTTGTAGCCGTACTCAGCTGATTCGCCGGGCTTGAGGAGCTGCATGCCGGTTGGCGTTTTCTTCCAGAGATCTTCGCGTGGGTCTGGTAGGTTCGTCACCATCTCGAGTGCCACGAACGCGCCTGTCTCAGGAGTTGGCGGCGGAGCATAGAGCTGAACGCCTACGATATTTTTTGTTGTGCTCGTGAGGCGTATGCGCATGTTCGCTTTTTCATCGGTCAATTCGGCGACGGCGAATCCGCCGGCGATCGTTTTTAGATCCGTAAAAAGATTGTCGTAGAGTTCATTTCTGAGAGGCGAACCCGTTTCGGGGTTGAAGTCGTAGGCTGAACCTTTACGCAGGCCCAAAAGTTTACCGGTCGGAAAAACATTCTTGAAGCCATCAAGCTCAACCATTTTCGCTGCAGGAATACGTACGCGGAAGTTCGTGCGGTCGCCACTCGGAGAAATGAAGTAAGGATGCGCACCCATGCTAACCGGCACAGGCGTCTGGCCGACGTTCGTTGTCTTCATGTGAAGTTCATAGCTTGTCTCATGAAGCGTTTGCGTGATGACAACTTCAGAGGTGCCCACCCAAAATTTTGAATCGCTAGGAAGTCGGTAGGTCGTGCGAACAGTTGAGGCTTCGGGACGTTCCACCTTTAATGGGGCTTGATCGTAAAGAAGGCCGTGAAGATGAACAGGAGTCTGTCCGGTGCCACGACCTAGATTCAAAGGCATACGAACCTTCTGGCCTTGGACAACGGCTTCAAGCGTGTCGGCGTCGATAGCTTTGCCGCGAAGGCGATTTGCAAGCGGCCAAAGGTTGGCGCTTGCGCCTTTCTCGAAGAGGACATTGGTAGCGAAACGATCGCCACGAGAACGCGCACTCATGAGCGCGGTTTCAAAATCTACGGGCGTTTTATTTGAGAGAAGGTTGAACGTTCGACCATCGCCAAGAGTTGCTTGAAGTTCGACCAGAGCTGAGCCTGCATTCGGTGCGATTTTAGCGTTTAAGAAATGAGCGCGAGGCTGAGTCGCGTTTTGAGCCTGGATCTCGACGATAGGGGCGCCGTTGATTTGCGCAGCCGTCGGAGTCGACTTTACTGTGGAAGATGCAGCCGAAGATTCATTGCCGCATCGGCAGTTGTGAGCGCATGAAGTAAAAAGAGTGACTGCGGTCGCAAGTGCTAAAAAACGAAAGCCTGAATTCACGAAAGTGCTCCCTTCGAACCGGGCGGGTTCCGGTTCGATGAGCATACACATGAATTAGTGGTGATGACCACCGTGGCCTGCAAG
>CAJYOV010000237.1 GCA_913776405.1 Pseudobdellovibrionaceae bacterium | reverse complement strand
GTTCAGCGCAACTCGGAGACCAATGATCTTCTCGTTTTCGCCGCGGTTCTTCATCGAGACCTCGAAGTGGTCGAACCAGGCTTCGTTTTTAGCGCGCTCGAAATTGACAGACGCTTCCGCTGTTTCGGCCTCGAGGCGCGCGACTTGACCCGTGAGAGTCTCAGACGGCACGGGCTCATCGAGGATCGTGCGGATTTCTTCCGGCTGTAGTAAATCTGCGAGTTCAACGCTCATCGGATCCGGCAAGCCACGAGACTTGTAGTCGTCCTTGAGAGCTGCGAAGTCGCGTTCGATCTCCGCGATTTTGAGGTCGAGCTTGTCGTTTTCTGTTTTTGCTTTCAGGTAGCCCTTGAGTTCCGCCCGATCCCGTTGCGCGGTGTAAGACGCAGCCTTTCCGGATCGTTGACTGAGATCCTTTAACTCGTTTGCCAAACTCATTTTCGTTTTCAGAAGCGCGGTACGCGCAAGCAGCAGATATCGCGAGGCGAGCGATGTCGAAAGAGCCGTCTTTGCTAGCGCTTTCTCACTGCGCTCGAGACTTTTTTGAAACTGCTTCGACTTTGCGAACTCCGTGATGCCTTTAGGGTAAACGCGGGCTGCGTACTCTAAATCACCTTCTGTGATCTCACCGCGTTCGACTCGAAGCTGACTTTTCTTAATCGGATTGAAGCCCTGGCCTTCGCCCACTACTTCAATCGCTTGCTCTGACGCTTTGACGGCAGGGTCCTGCCAAGCGCCTTTCAAGATCTCTTCAGGTTGAGCCGCATTCGCCGCGAGCGGAGTTGCAGCCAAAAAGAACGAAACTGCGAGAGCTAGAGCGTAAGGCGCCCGTAGGCGCATCGAAATTTGCGACCGAGAGAATTTGTTTTGCATGGCCTTACCGCTTTAGTCAGTGAGTCGACGTTTGAGACTCGTTCGCTGCTTGCGTGGGTTTCCCGATCTGCGGCATGAGACCGGTGCGCGAGAATTTCGCTTGATTGTTTTTGCCGTCAAATGTGACCAGCAACGATTTTGTCATCGGATCATACGCGAGGCCCTCTGGCTTCAGACCGTCGTAAAACGACAAGAGATCTGGATTCTTGCTGTCTGAAAGTCGCCAAGCAGCGCCACAGTCCGAACCTTTGCACGAGGTCGTGGCATAGACGTGACCATCTACGAGCGCCAAATCGGTTAAGCGATGAACTTTACCGTTCAGCGCTAAGTGTAAGACACGCGCAACCGAGACATCAGACACTCTGCCGGTTGCGAACAAGGCATCCACATTTGCAACCTTCAGAATGATCGACTCTGTCTCCTGAGCGAGCGGCGCTTTGAGACCCAGGTAGAGATCGCCCTTATCGATGTAGTGACCTTCAATTTCAAACTTCGACTCATCGAACGATTTTAGAAGATCTTTAACCTTCGGGTCTTTCGATCCTTTAAGAGCCGCGATCAACTGTTCACGAAGCTCAACGGTTTTTGTATCTTTCAACGTGAGGCCCGAGCGTGTCACCTTGATGAAGAGGTTCCGCTCTGACTTCGCTTTGCCTTTTTTGTTAAGCGATTGGCTCGAAAGCAAATAAACCGCGTCGCCCACAGAGCTGACAGACTCGAGATCTGAAACTTTTTTGAGCCCTGGAATCGTCATCGGCTCATCTTGGAGACTGCCGTCTGGGTTCATCAGAAAGACAACAGGGGTTTTCGCTTCGTCCGTGTCGTCGCTCACGACCAAGAACTTCTTCAAGTCTGGCAAGAAGACCGCCCCCGAAGGCTCAATCGAGTACGTGTCGTTTAAGCTCTTCGAGAACGACATCGCGTGAACGCTGCGGTCAATTTTGGCAGCCGCTTTCTCAGCGTCTTTTTCGTTCGCCATCGCAGCTGGAATGCCGATCCATGACACCTGCGGCTTGATCTGAACACGTTCGCCAATCAAGAACCCGTTCCGTTCTGGAAGTTCGACGATAACTTCGCGGCCCCACATCTGCATGGCCGGGTTGTGCAACATGCGTGGCGGCAACGGCAGCATACGAGCGCCGACGCTTACGATACGCCCTTCAACCGACTGAACACCGCTGTTGAGACCACGAACCGTGACCGGCGCGTTCAAGGTCAACTTTGTGCGCATGTTCTCGTGGATGAAACCTTGAACGTAGCTCGGGTTTTCTGGCGTGAGCGTGATCAGCGCCGTGAACGCCGGCACTTTTTCGCCCTTCTTGTAATTGACCGCGCCAACGAGGCCCGTGACATCCGCAAAGATGTAGAGGTTCTTTTTCTGAGTTTCGAGATAGTCGAGTTGATTTTTATAATCGGCGAGATCGACGGCCACTGGATCGCCGTTCATGCCTGACGCCGAGTTACCAACGATTTGATTCAAGTCATGGCGTACTTGAAGTTCGGCCTCAAGGCGATTGACCTGACCGCGAATCACGCGAATTTGCTGATCGAGTTCAGATTGATCGAGCTCGATCAAGAGATCGCCTTTTTCGACACGTTGACCTGGCAGAACGAGAACTCGCTTCACAGAAACGGGGTACTCGAAATTGACCTGAAGCTCACGCGAATCAGCGATTCCGAGAAAGCTCATCGTTTCGGAGCTTAAGTAAACGCCGAGTGCGAGGATGCCCGCCACTGCGCCTAACCACGCAAACGCGATCCAGCGATTTTCAGTGCCGACGATATCTTCTTTAATGATTTTGATTAAGCCGTTCATGTCTTCACCCGCCCCCGAGTTGTCTTAAACTTCAATCACAGATTCTTGCATCATGAGATTCACACCACGCGCGCCCGGAATGTTCCGAACGGTGTTCACGAAGCCGTGCTTGTTGTTTGAGTCCTTAAATTTCACTTGATAAGCGTAATCGAGAAGTTCGCCCTGCCCCATTTCACGAACAGAGATGAGAGCGAAGTGCTTGCAGTTCTCCTGAAGCGCCGATTCAAGCGCATTCTGCGTCGCCGTTTCGCGTGGGAGGTTCAAACGCAGCAAGCCGTCGAACTGTGGTCCATGAGCAAAAGGCGTTTTTGAAAGTAAAAGAGTCGCCGCCACGAAACAGATCGTGCCGATCGTCGCGATGCTATAGGCGTGAACACCGGAAGCGAGACCGATCGAAAGTGACGCAAAGATGAAGATCATATCGCGAGGGTCTTTGATATTCGTTCTGAATCGAAGTAACGAAATCGCACCGATCATGCCGATACCGCGCGCGACGTTGTCGCCAATCGCTTGAAGTGCAACGGCCGTCAAAATCGGAGTCAGAATGATCGCGTGAAGGAAGTTTCGCGAGTACGACAAACCTTGAAAGGTCTTGATATAGAGAACCGCGACGACTGTGCCGAGGACGAAAGACAGCAGAAACGCGTAGAAGACCGAAATCAGAGTGGGATTGGTCATCGAGGAACTGACCGCACTAAAATCTAACACCCCGGTGACTCCTTTCAGATCGGGTCGAAGCAGTCGACCCGTGTCGGTTTAAGTCGAGCAGACTGTAACCGAAATCAAACCAATGGACCGACTGGAGAAATTTCCCTGCAAGAATTCCCTGTTGGAAACGGCAGCTGTCTTTCTTCAGCTGCCTTTCTCCAGTCAACGCTCAAAAACACTCCATGGCGCAAAAGCCAGAGTACTCAGTTCTCACTTCGCAGTGGAGCCTCAGAACCAAGTGTCAAACATCGTGTACAACTCGACCGCTGAAGATGGAGAAAACACCAAATACTGCGGATCGTTGCCAAGCGGCTCGCCGATTTCTGCGAAGAGCGGCGCGCTTTCAAGCAGCGACATCTCCGAGAACGGTGGCACCGTGATGACGTTTCGAGAATAGATCGCTTTCGGGCCCGCGATTCGGTTCAGAGCACCGAGGATCGTCGAGTTGTAGAAGCCAGTTGAGTCTGCAAAGATCGTCTTCCGGAACGCCTCGGCAAGCTTCTTCAAGCGAGATGACTCTTTTTTCTCACGGATCGCTTCACCGAGACGCTTCAAGAAATCGCGCGATTTTTCTGCGACTTCTTTTTCGTCTTTGGTGACCGGCACCGTCTTACCCATCGTCGCCGCTAGCGCCGTGTAGTACTGATTCGATGTGAGCGCGAGAATCTTGCTTACGGCTTCAGCCGAATACTCTGTGTCTGACTTCAGAAGCGTCGAACCCCAGCGGCCATTGACCGTGTAGCCAAGAGTCGGATCGAGCGTCACAAGCTTCTTCGAATCGACCGACAGGCCGTTGAGGAAGCGAATATAGCGATCCATGTCTTTATCCGATGTCGACACATCGAGATTCATGACGCCCACGTTGATGCGGAAATCCTTTTGGTTCTTCGGGTTCGCGTAAACGTCGACGATCACGTTTCTCTGACGTTTATCGCCAAAGAGCGAAAAGCGGACCTCTTTCGCCGATCGATATTGGGTCGACGATTTGACCGACGCATCGATTTCAACGTCGACACGATCGATCCGCTTCGTTCTTGAACCGCCCCAAGCAAGGAAGTTCCATCTACGTAAGCCGCCTTTGTACGCATTGGTTGCGAAGAACTGCTTTTCATTGTTCGCGATCGCATCGAAGTCCCCTTCGACGACCGCTTTCCAGATCCCAGAGCCGCGTTTCGCATCCGCTTTCAAATCAGCTTCAGAGAATGTCAGACCTTTGCCTGTAGCTTTTCCCCAGCTCGCTTCTTCGCGGAAGACCGGCAAGCGCAAGAATAAGAGGCGCGCCCCCACATCGAGGAAGCGTTCGCCGCCGCTTGTGCGATCACGGTAGACGACATATTTCGCCGGATCACGGTGGTCGATGATTGAGCGCCACATCAGGACCTTCGAGAGACCAGCATCGATGTCTGCGCGCACTAAGCCGGTGGTCGGCTCGAGCAGATCGACGCCGACTCCATGTGAACGGAAATGCTCGGTCTTCAAAACATACTTCGCCGGCAACTCGCCTTTTGCGATATCGCGTGCCAGCATGAGGTTGACCAAGAACCCGTTGTTGCCTTGACCCTCTTTGATTGAGCGAACTGGATACGCAAGCGTGTACCGACGCGTATACACCACGTCTTTGAACGCGCCGAACGAAACACCAAGGCGAGCGCCGAGCTCGAAGTGATCGCGCACGATGTAGGTGTCGTTGACCGAAATCGGCTCTGGATTGCGCTCGATATCGCGACGGACATCGATCAAGATCTCCGACACGAAGCCCGGATCAAAATTGCGGAATCGTTTTGTGCTAAGAACGATACGCTTTGAACCAGACACGGCCTGCGCAGCCACGGCTTTCAAGCCGGCCCAGCCTGCATCGGCAACCGGATCGAGAAGTTTACCGAGATCGAGATCAAACGGCGACGTAAACGCCTTCTCGAGCCCTTTCTCTCCACACTGGCCACCGACTTTTAGCTCTTTGCGATCATCCTTCGAATTGCGAACCGGCAAAAGCGCGATTTTTTTGCCGTCGTACGAGGTTTCGCCGATCAAACCGAAAGTCGAAACGAGATCGTTTCGACGGCTAACCATTTTCTCGACGTAAATGTCTTCGACACACGACGGCCAACCGCCGAGCTCAACCGCTTTGCGAATTTGTTCACGCGTGAGATCTGCGATCAAACGCGTGGCCCAACGTACGTCTGCAAACGTCGCTTCGTTTTTGATCGAGACTTTTTGGAAAGCGCGATATTTGAAATCGATGCTCGAGCCTGAAGTCGAAGACACCATTTTCCAAGTATAGAGATCCGGCGCCTCTAGCCAAAGCCAGCCCAACGAGTGACCGACGTCAGAGATAATGAGCTTCTTGTCGTAACCTTTATCGGTTTCAACTAAGAGAAGTTTGTTGTTCTCGTATTCTTTCAAGTCTGAGTTATCGAGCCAAAGGTTGATCATCGTGAGTGCACGGACTTCACGAAGGCTTGAGTGCGAGCCGTCTTTGAAAGACCAACCGCCGACGCGTTTGACTGATTTCGGGTGAGCTTCGATTGAAGCTTCCTTAAAGATGATGAAGTTGCCTTGTTCGTCGTGGCCCGAGCTTGCGATCGCATCTTCGATCTTA
>CAJYOV010000236.1 GCA_913776405.1 Pseudobdellovibrionaceae bacterium | reverse complement strand
CATCGTAGAGAACAGCCGCGTTGAAGAAACCATTGAGTGCCTTTTGGTCTTTGGCATTCGCCGCAGCGTAATCACGATAGCTTTTGGCTGCGAGCTCAAGCTGACCTGTCTGCTGATAGATTTTCGCAAGCGAGTTTCGAGAGTCGTTTTGGATCTCTCGGATCTTGGCGTCAGATGAATCGCCTGCCAGGACCATTGCGTGCATCCGCGTCGCCGATGCGAGATCGCCAGCTTTTTCGTAGTTCACCGCAGCCTTGTAGCGAGCTGCAGCGGCCATGTCCGATTGCTTGTAGGAATTCGCGAAGGCCTCGAACTCTTTCGCCGCCTTTGCAGTGTCACCTTGCTCTGCGATTTTATCGGCGCGCAAGAAGCTCGCTTTTTCCATCATACCGCGAATCTGCACACCGAACTTCGAGTTCGCGATCTGCGGGTTCGCAAGCATCGCTTGGCCCTTTTCCGCAAGGCCGATCATGTCGTTCTTCAGCTTGTAGATATCGAGAATGAGGTTGCCGGCGATCTCGGCATTTTGCGATTTCGGATAGTCTTTGAGAATTCTCTCGAAGATGTCGATCGCTTTATCGAATTGGTTATAGCCGTAATAAAGGACGCCGAGACGACGAAGGATGTCCGACGCCTTTTCCGATTTCGGAAAGGCTTCAGCATATTTCAAAGCGGCCTTCTCGAAACGAACAACTTGCGGATCAAGCGGCAGCGGCTCGACCGACTTGCCACGCTTCGCATCGATCTGCTCTGTCGTTGGAAGATCCTTTTCGAGAGCCAAGAGCGCGTTCACGACAGCACGTTCGCGGTAAGTGCCCTTTTCGTCTTTTTCAGCAACCCAAGCGTAAAGCTTCGCTGCGTCTTCGTAGCGCTCCATATCGTAGAGGAGTTCGGCGTGGAAGAAGCGCATCTCGATGGCTTGCGGCGAATTTGGGAAGTATTTGAAGTATTGGCTGTAAGCAGCGCTTGCTGCTCGTTGAGCCGCTTCAACTCGAGAGTTCTGAGCTGTTTGGTGAAGCTGTAAGACGTTGTTACGAACCGTCGTCTCTTGCAGCTTTGCCATGTCGGAGACGAGCTTCGTGTTCTTGGCATTCGCCTTCGCCCACTGACTGTCAGGACCGAATTGATTCAACCAGATCTCAAGCTCGTGACGGAACGCGCGTGGATCCGATGTCCCGTAAGCGAGTACGACTTGATACTGGTACTCAGCCGCACGTTCACCATCGTAGTTCATCGAGATCAACTGTTTGAACATCGAGTTAGCGCTCTGCCGGTTACCGGAGTCAGCGTAGATGTACGCTAGACGCTCCAACATCTGTGTTGCTTGTTTTGTGTCACCGCTTAAGCGCTCGAACTCTGAATACGCCGTGCGCGGGTTCCCCGCTTCTGCATAAAACGGAACGTAATCTTTGAGCGCTTCGCTAGCGAGACGAACTTTGTTGACAGCGCGACGGCCGGCGATGTTGTCGTTACCCTCACCTGCGCGTGAAAGGCGAACAACACGCTCAAGTGACTTGAGTGCGGTCGGCGTACGACCAAGGCGGTAGTAACACCAAGCCGACTTGTACAACGCAAACGCGTTCAACCGTGCGCGCTTCGCCTCTACGACCTTCACGTAATTATCGAGAGCTTTCTGCCACTGCTCGTTCTCGAAGTAATATTCGCCAAGAGCAAACCGTGATTCAACCACGTAAGGCGAATCAGGATATCGACGAACGAGATCTAGATAGTACTTCTCGCCAAGCTCTGTGTTGCCCAGCTGAAACTGGTTGTAACCGAGGAAGAACAACGCTTGATCGACTTTGGGATCTTTAGGGAAATCGGCGACGAACCATTCGTAAAGTTCAACCGCCTTTCGGTTGTACTCTTGCGAAAGACGCTGATCGATTCGTGGTCGAACGCGCGTCTTTTTATCGTTGTAGTCTTTCAACTTCTGATCGTAATTCGCTTGCTCACGGAATTCGATCAAGCGCGCTTTTTCAACGTAGCGCTCACCCAAACGAAGCCAAATTTCACCGCGATTCGGGCTGCGGCGGTTCGCTTGCGAGAGCTTGAAGAGCGCCGCGATCTCTTGATCGACAAGTCGCTCGTATTCGGCTTCTTTTTGGTCGCCTTGATAGAAGTCGTTGGAGCGTGGCGGCTTCACGACGCCGAGTGAACGGTTCGCAACCGGAAGCTTCAGAGCTTGAGATTGAGGGAGCGCTGACTTCTCACGATTCAAATCGAGTTTGCCGGCTGTGGAGCCCGCGCGCGCATTTGCCGCCGAAGCCGCGGGCTTTACAGCCTGACGTTTCGCGCTTTTTTGAGTTTTCTTGGTTCTCTGCGGTGCGGCCTCGGCAAGTGTCGGCGCCACTGTCGACATCGACAGCGCAGCGATCACACTCGCAACCAAGAGAGCTCGAGATCTAATTCTGAATGATGACTCACTCACAAGCTTTTACTCCGACATAATGGTAGTTGCCGATTTCGTCGAGCCAGTACTCACCCGTGAACGGCCAGTACTCGAAGCCGTTTTGAATGTAGAAGTTCCGTGAGGTATCTTCGTCGACTTTTGTCAGGCCCTTACCTTGAATTTCTTTTCTGAGAGTTTCACGCTTCGAGTTCAGCATCTCGAATCGCAAGAACCCGTCTTGCTCGAAGAGATCACGCAGTTCGTTCTGCATGAGAATGAGGTGGCGGCGAATTTGCTTACCGGCAAGAACGCGCGTAGCTTCGATGCGCTTATCGACGATCTTCGTCGAATAGATACCGATGCCTGACGACTTCCAAGCGATTGGAAGGCCCGCGATCCGCTTCTTTTCGGCTTCGAGATTGCCGAGGTAGTTGAAGGTCTTCCGAACATCGCCCTCTTTCAGAACTTCGCGCGCAACGCTGAAAGGAAGCTGAAAGCCGCGACGACCGACGCGGTTTGTACGGATAGCATCGAAGTTGTCTTTCACGCGCGTTAGCTCGCGGTAATACGTAAGCGGGTCCTCGGTGCCTGTCAGGATATTGCGAATATCACGCTGAACCGGCTTATAGACCTTCTCGAAAAGCTCCAGGATTTTACCCATCTCATCGTAGCGACAGATGTAGAGGTAAACGATCGCGCGAAGGAGAAGCGATTCTGGCTGATAGAAATCTTCGTAGTAAGGCGAATGGAGTGAATGAAAATTCGAGAGTGCCGAGCGGAATCGACCGTCACGCAACATCGCCCACGACGATTCGAAGAGAGCTTCGTGCCACTGTTCCGTATCGCGAGGGATATCGCGGTACGCTTCGATCGCAGCGCCAAACTGACCACGCTGGTAGAGCACGCGAGCACGACCCAAGAGAGCGTTCACGCGTTGACGGTCAGTGACGCCAAGATCTTTCGTGCGTTCCGCGAGGTCCTCGAAAACCGCCTGCGCTTTTTCCGTCTCCCCGCCTTCGGCGAGTGCAAGACCCGCATTGTAACGAGCGCGGTTGAAGAACTGAGAATTTGAGCGAACCCGACCGAACTGGCGTGCGGCCTCAGCGAATTGCTTGTCGCCCATGCGAAGCTCGCCGGTACGGAAATAAAGCATGTCGCGACTAGCTGCGGGGAACTCTTGTTCATCGACTTGTTTGATCGCGTAGCGCAAGAGAACGTCGCTATCGAGCGAGTCAGCCGCAATTGCAAGTTTCTCTAGGCTCTGGCGGATAAAACGGCTCTTCGGGTTTGTCTTCGTCTCTTGGCGAATCAAATCGTAAAAGACGAAAGCAGCCGCTTGATTCAATTTCATTTCGAACAACATCAAGCCCAACACATATTTAATCTGCGCTGAGTTTTTTGCGTAATTCGGATTGCGGCTCATCTGGAAAAGAAGTTTTGAAGCTTCTTGATACTGGCCGTTCGCTGCGAGCTTATTGGCACGCGCAAAATCTGAGTTCGTCACACGGCGAGCGCCTGCAGGTCGGCTTGCGCTTGACGCTGGAGCTGATTGAGCCGCGCCCCCTGAGTTTGTCGATGAGCGCGTCGTGCGAGTCGTACGCGTTGTGCGCGTCGTTCGAGTTGTCTTTCTACGTGAGGGTGAATTCTGCGCTACAAGCGCCTCTTCATCGGTGCCTGCGCTTGCCGACTCTGCGGCGATCAGCTCTTCACTGAATTCAGGGATCGAGTCAGCAACGACATCTTGTTTTAAAAGTTCAGCTGAGAGATCGGCTTGTGCGACCAAAATTGGGGCCGCACCCATTGAGCTGTAAGCCGTAACCGGCGAAAGCGCACTGAGAACCGCAGCTGATAACGGAAGGATGGAAAGCAGTTTGCGATTGATCATCTGTACTTAGCCTCCGGAAAGAAGAAGCTCACGCCGGCTGAGATCAGGAGCGTGTTATAAACCGAGCGGCCACGTGACGTTTCAACATTCGATTCGGCAGAGAAAACGTTCCAGCTGAAATCCCAACGGAAAGCCATGCCTTTTGAGAGCGCGAAGATCTGGCCCGTACCGAGGTGAAGCGAAGGCTCTGTGCCGCCTTGGTTCGTACCGGTCATGCCCGCACCGACCGAGAAATAAAGATCAAACGGTGTGATCGAGGCACCCGAGTTCGTCATCTTGCCGTAGATCGGCGTGTATTTGAAATCGAGACCGTAATAGCTCTTTGGCGTGATCAAGCTGCGTGTTTCGACACCGCGTTTGCTCGCGAGGTCTTTCGTAACTTGACGCTGAGAGGTCGTGAGACCGAACCCAACAAGTTCAACCCCGTAGCGTTCCGTGAAGTTGTAACCCAAACGGCCATTGACGCCGAAGTTGATGAAGAACGCGTCGTTCAAGACCAAGCTTGGTGCCGCGTAAATCTCGAATCGACCCGTCTTCGGAAGGTAACGGCGCTGAATGACGGCAACGTCACTGAACGTCGAAAGGCGCCCAAGGTCTGACACGTCCTTGATGTCGTCTTTTTTGTCCTGAGCGGCAGGCTTCTCAGATGAGACCGGCGCTTGTTGTTCTTCTTTGTTAAAGAGATTTTCGATGTCTTCGCCGTCTTCTTGAGCTTGCGCAACGGTCACGCACGCAAGCAGGACGAGTTGGACTAGGAGGAGATTCTTCAGATGTCTCATCGGTGTAAACCTGCCTAATGCCATAATTAAAAACCCGGGAAGAGATAGATGACACCCGCCGAGATGTGCGAGCCAAATTGCAGAGTCTTCTCGTAGAGCGACGCCGATTCAGTCGACGTTACAGCACTCCGATTTCGTGACGTCACATCCGGGCCTTGGTACGCAAGCGCGCGCAAATCAAAACGGAATGCGAACGAACGATTCAGATAAAATTTCTGGCCGAGGCCGAGGCTGAGAACCGGATTGCTTGCGTCACCGATGCCGATCATGCCGACACCGAAGAGACCGTAGAGCGAGAGATTCATCACAGTGTCTTTCGAGAGCGAGATCTTGCCGTAATAACCTGTGTACTGGTAACTACCGAGGAAGAGATATTTCGGCTCCGGCGCGTATTGCGCGTTGAACTGAATGTTCTGTGTCTCGTTGATTTGCTTCGCGTAGTTTGAAATACCGCCGAGGTATGAAAGCCCAAGCAAGTTGATCGCGTGCGTTTCGTTGATGTGATACGAACCCGTTACTCCGATGGCGATTGGATTGAAGAAAGGCTCCGTCAGCGCGTAGCTACCAACGACGCCAAGTTCGATGCGCCTTGCAGTCGGAACCAACCGCTGCTTCACGCCTTCCGGGTGATCGAACACAGGGTAAACTGATTCTGATGCGAGTTCGTTATCCGGAAATTGAATTGTTTCAGTCGCTGCGTGAGAAGCTTGCGTTCCCGTAAACGTAACAACTGCTAACGCCACAGCGGCAAAAGTTGCCGCTCTTCCGACAGAGCTAAGCCAGTTCGTGATTCTCAAAGCAGACATCCATTTCTGCGCCGTCTTGTACGGTGTCTCATCCGCCCTGAATCGATTTTGAGGCGATTCAATGCCGGTGCTAAAATTCTTTGCTCGAGTTCAAAGCTTGCATCGAATTTCAGTTAAACGCGAGAAACTGCTAGAGATTTCGGAAATGTGCGGGGCCTTTGTCCAGCCTGCTTTAACGCAATTTTGCCTTCAACAAATCGTGGAAATGCAGAAGCCCAACAGGGTGTGTTGGTTGCGCAGACTCGCGATTCACGACGAAGAGCGACTGAATCGAGAATTGCTCCATCATGAAGAGGGCCTTTTCCGCGAGCTCGTTCGCATCGACAGTCTTCGGAGTTTTCGACATGATGTTTTGAGCCGTATCTTGAAGTGGATTATGGCTTTTTTCTAAACAACGACGGATGTCACCGTCTGTGATAACGCCGATGAGTGCGCCTTTTTCATCCGTGACGCCGGCCACACCGCGAACTTCTTTTTTCGTCATGACTGTCAGCACGTCTTTCATACTCGTCGCCAGACCAACGACCGGGAGAGCTTCGCCCGTGTGCATGACGTCTGAGACATGAGTCAGAAGACGACGGCCCAGACTTCCGCCTGGGTGATACTCGGCGAAATCTTCTTCTTTGAAGCCGCGGCGCTTGACCAAAGTCATAGCGAGCGCATCGCCGAGTGCTAGCGTCGCCGTTGAACTTGCAGTTGGCGCAAGGCCCATGGGGCACGCCTCTTTGTCGACACCGACGTCGAGAGTCACTGTGCCTGCGCGACCAAGCGTGCTTTGTGGCTTGCCTGTCATGGCGACAACGGGAATCCCTTTGCGCGTCGTGTACTTCAAGACGTCTTGGAGTTCCGGAGTCTCGCCTCCGTATGAGATCGCAATGACGACATCGTCTTGCGCCACGATCCCGAGGTCACCGTGGGAACTTTCAGCAGGATGGAGAAAAACGGCAGGCACGCCCGTAGATGTCATGGTGCTCGCGATTTTGCGACCGACGTGACCCGACTTTCCCATGCCCGTCACAACAACTTTGCCGCGGCAGCCATCGAGGATTTCGACAGCTTTGGCGAAGGTTTCGCCCAAACGAGAGCGAACGTAATCGATGGCTCTCGCTTCGATTTCGAGAACGCGCTTGCCTTCTTCGAGGTCGTTTTGCGGGTGACTTGGCTTTTTGGTTGTTGGCTCCACGGCAAAATCCTTTTAGTGACGAGCGCCAGGGCGACGACCCTGCTTCGCGCCCGTCTTCGAGAGAGGCGATTTCGACAACGTTGATTTCGACGGCGCCGCTTTCACGCGAGCGGCGGCAGCTCGTGCTGCCTTCTTCGCGGGTAACGACTTCGTGGCCTTCTTCTGATTGAGGGCGGCCTCAACAAAGCTTTGAAACAACGGATGCGGATTGAGAGGTCTCGATTTGAATTCCGGGTGGAACTGAACACCAACAAACCAAGGATGGCTTTCAATTTCGATGATCTCGACCAAGTCGCGTTCTTCGCAAATGCCCGAGAGAGTCATGCCGCGTTTTTCGAAGAGAGGGCGATACTTGTTGTTGAACTCAAAGCGGTGGCGGTGTCGTTCCGTGATATGAGCCGCACCGTAGATTTCGCGAGCATGTGTGCCTGCGCCAAGCGTGCATGGGAAAGCGCCTAAGCGCATCGTGCCGCCTTTATCTTTGATCGTCTTTTGCTCTTCCATAACGTCGATGACGAAGTTGCGTGAGCCACGACGACCGGCTTCGAATTCGCGTGATGTTGCATCTTTAATCCCGCAGACGTCGCGAGCGAACTCGATCGCAGCCAGCTGCATTCCGAAACAGATCCCGAAAAACGGAACTTTGTTTTCACGCGCGTAACGAATCGCTACGATCTTACCTTCAGCACCGCGCTCGCCGAAACCGCCGGGCACGAGAATCGCGTCGACATCCGCCAAGGCGCTTTCGACGTTTTCAGGCGTGAGAGTTTCAGAATCGATCCACGCGAGGTTCACCTTTGTGTTATTCGCAATCCCGCCGTGAACGATCGCTTCGTTCAAAGACTTGTAGCTTTCTTTTAGGTCGACGTATTTGCCAACGATACCGATCGCAACTTCCTTCGCCGGATTCGTAATCGTTGAAACGATTTTTTCCCAACCGTCGATTGAAGGCGCACTTGCTTCGAGACCCAGGCGCGAAACGACGCGGCTGTCGAATTCTTCTTTGTGCAGCATGAGCGGCACTTCGTAGATCGTCGAGCAATCGTACGCGCCGATGACATTCTCCGGCCGCACTGAACAGAAGAGGCCAATCTTCGCTTTCACATCGCTCGGAATCTGACGTTCGCTCCTGCAAATGAGGAAGTCAGGTTGAATACCAATTTCGCGAAGCTCTTTCACCGAGTGTTGAGTCGGCTTCGATTTCAGCTCACCCGCAGCTGCGATGTAAGGCACATAAGTGACGTGAACGAAGATTGAGTTTTCGTGGCCGACGTCGGCCCGCATTTGGCGAATCGCTTCCATAAACGGGAGCGATTCGATATCCCCGACCGTGCCGCCAATTTCAACGATCACAACTTCAGCGCCTTGAGCAGCTTCGTACATGCGCGCTTTGATTTCATTCGTGATGTGCGGAATGACTTGCACTGTGCCGCCTAGGTAATCGCCGCGGCGTTCTTTCGAGATAACACTTTCGTAGATTTGACCGGCCGACACCGAGTTCGAGCGATGAACGGTGATCGTCGTAAAGCGCTCGTAGTGACCGAGATCTAGATCCGTTTCGGCGCCGTCTTCTGTGACGTAGACTTCGCCGTGTTGAAGCGGCGACATCGTACCCGGATCAACGTTGATGTACGGGTCAAATTTCATGAGCGTTACTTTTAAGCCGCGTGCTTCAAGCAGAGTGCCTAGGCTTGCTGCGGAAAGCCCCTTACCGATCGATGAAACAACGCCGCCCGTGACAAAGATGAACTTTTGTTCGAGCTGTGCCGTTTCGTTTGCGACCATGGTTTTCGTTTTGATCGAACGCTTAGCCGAAGCTTGTGCAGAATTCGCAGGCTTCGATTTAGTTTGAGATTTGCCGGTCTTCGTCCGAGTTGCCTTTTTCACGCTTTCGTCCTTTCGGCTAAGATCTTTTCGATTTTTTGAATGTCTTCAGGAACGTCAACGCCCCAGCTGTCGTGCTCGGCGCGGATGACTTTGATGCGGGCGCCGAGATAGAGCGCTCGCAATTGCTCGAGACTCTCAGCGAGTTCGAGTTCGGTCGGAGGTTGCGCACAGAACGTTTCCAAAAACGAGCGGCGATACGCGTACAAGCCGATATGCTTCAATGCGGCCGTCAACGGCGCAACCGGCGCCTGCCGCGTGTACGGAATCGGGAGACGGCTAAAATACAAAGCCTCATCGCGCGCATTGAGAACGATCTTCGGAGTTTGAGGTGACTCGAGCGTTGCCTGCGTAAGCGCAAGACCCATTGTTGCCATCTCGAGAGTCGAATCGGTCGCGAAAGGCTCAACAAGCCGATCGAGTAACGCGCCTTCGATCAAAGGCTCGTCGCCTTGAACATTCACGACAACATCCGCTTCGATGTTTTGCACGGCTTGCCAAATGCGGTCGGTGCCTGTCGGTAGGTTCGAGTCTGTCATCACGGCGCGAACACCCGCTTTTTCGGCGAGAGCGCGAATGCGGTCGTCGTCGGTTGCGACGATCACTTCAGAAAGGCGTTTACTGGTCTTGGCACCCTCGATGGTCCATTGAAGAAGAGGTTTGCCTTGAATCGGTACGAGAGGTTTACCTGGGAAGCGAGTGGAACCGTAGCGTGCTGGGATGACGCCGATCGCTTTCACGGAGTTTCTCCTGCTGTAGAGCTGGGCCCTTCAACGAGTGGCTTGATCCACGTGTCGTAAGCATACTCTTCGACTTCTTTGAAACCTTGTTTATTCAAAGACGATGTGATGAGCACACGCTCGACGCCGGATGTACACTGAAGTTTTTGTGCACGAGAAAGTGCTTCGCCGCGACGCGTGAAGTGCGAGAAAGTTCTTGACCCGAGTTTTCGATCTTTAATCCCTTCGCTATTACGATTTCAGAATGAAGTCGACGGGTCAGGATCGAATTCGACTTACACCAGACATGAGTCAATCTTGTGCGTTTAATCG
Source organism: Pseudobdellovibrionaceae bacterium (assembly GCA_913776405.1). Lineage (GTDB taxonomy): Bacteria > Bdellovibrionota > Bdellovibrionia > Bdellovibrionales > JAMPXM01 > CAJYOV01. The sequence goes on along the minus strand of CAJYOV010000236.1, from coordinate 3,184 downwards.
CTGTCTCAATCAAACTTAGATCTAACCGTTAAGCCCCTTCGAAACGGAGAAAAAGCGGGTTTATAAACCCGTGGTATGACAATCTCCTCTGGGAATATTCGCGATTCTCAGATCAATTTTGATTTGGAGATCCTCATGCAAATCGATTTCAGGGCCTCGGCATCGGCATCGGCATCGGCGAAAGAGTCGCGGATGGTCGACAATTTTCTGTCGTCATTATCGGACACGGATCTTCTGATCGAAACGAAAGCGGCGATTAAAATTGAGCGGGAAGCAACGGCGGTGGTCGTTCGTTTTTTCAAGGAGATCAACGACCGTGAGCTTTACTTGAAGCACGCGTGTTCATCGCTCTTTCAATTTGCTACGGAGAAGCTCGGGTACTGTGCGGCTTCCGCTCAGGCGAGAATAAATGCGATGAGGATGATTCAAGTTCTACCTGAAGTCGAAGCAAAGATTGAGTCAGGCGCGCTCTCGCTGACCGCAGTCTCGAAAGTGCAGACGTTCTTGAATCTTGAGAAGAAAGAAAATCGAACGTACTCAATCGAAGAGAGGCGCGAAATTTTAGACGCCTGCGTCTCGAAGTCCACTCGCGAGGTAGAGCGTGAGCTTGCGAAAAGAAATCCGAACATTCTTAAGATCGAAACCATGAAGCCCGTTGGCCATGATCGGTTTCAGGTATCGTTCTCTATATCTGAAGAAACCGAAGTGAAGATGAAGAAGCTTAGAGCCCTCTTCGCTCACGCAAATCCGAACATTTCGCTGGAACAGCTTTTCGAGAAACTCGTCGAACTCGGCTTGGAAAAATTCGACCCGGCTCGCAAAGCTGAGCGAACTCAGAAGAGAGTTGAGAAAAACATCTCGCACTCATCGAAAATGTCGTTCGCCGATAAAAACTCAGAGCCCGGCAAGTTGGGGGCCCTGACTGGAATCGAAGATTCGGAGATCGATCTCGACCGTTCGTTTCGCGCGCACGAAATGAAGCGTTCTCGTTACGTCGCATCAAGCGTCAGACACCAAGTCTGGTCGAGAAACCAGAATCAGGGCTGCGAGTTCGTGAGTGAGATGGGTGAACTTTGCGGCTCGCAGCTTGCGCTTCAAATTGATCACGTCGAAGGATTCGCTCTCGGAGGATCGAATCAAGCGGACAACTTGAGAGTTCTTTGCGCGAAACATAATCGCTTCCTTTGGAAGAGTCAGTTTCGCGCTTAGGCGTTGTAGTCTGCAGGAGTCATTTCGTCTGTAAGAAGTCGAATGTTTAAAGTTTTGCTGTCTTTGACACGCGACTGAGTGTTGCGACTCCGGACTTCAAATTGTTTGGGAAAAGGTGATTCATCGGTTTCGAGTCTGAGAATTCTGTTCGGGATCGGTGCAGTGCTACTTTCTCGGTTCTCTCGGTCTTTAGCGGTCTGTGCTTGTTAACCAACAAGAACGAAGTCCCGAGATCCACGAACCACCGAACTACACGCGGCCCGCACCCGGCGGCGCGCATGCCGCACCGAACTCGCAAGCCAGCACGCACCCCGCTCAACCCTCCGGAGCGAGCGCGATCTTCCTAATCTTCGGGATCATCATCAGGCCCGGCAATGCGCAGACCGTGCAGATCACGAAGAAGTTGAAGTAGCCGACGGCTTCGATCAGGAGGCCGGCCGGTGTGGCGACGAGGGTGCTTGGGATCATGGCGAGGCTCGAGAGAAGCGCGTACTGAGTCGCCGAGAAGCGTTTGTTGGTCATGCTGGCCATGAAGGCGACGTAGGCCGCGGTCGCCATGCCGATAGCGAAGTTTTCTGCTGAGACGACAACCGCAAGGTTTGTCAGATTGTGGTCCGCAACGGTCAGCCATGCGAAGCCGAGAACCGCGATCCCTTGGAGCACGCCGAAGACAAACAACGCGCGGCTGATGCCGATGCGGATCATGATCGCGCCGCCGACGAGACCGCCCACGATCGTTGCCCAAATGCCCGCGATTTTCACGACGGACGCGATTTGCTCGGTCGTGTAGCCCATGTCTTTATAAAACGGCATCGTCATTTGTAGAGCGACGGCGTCGCCGAGTTTGTAGAGAAGCACGAAACCTGCAATCCAAAACGCGCCCTTACGACTGAAGTATTCTTTCAGCGGTTCGATGAACGCGTTTAGCAGCGTGCGCGGTGGCGCGGCCTCGACAACTGGCTCTTTCGCGAAGATCGTCGCAATGAAGCCGATGCTGACGAGAGCAGCCATGATCTGGTAGCTCGCTTGCCAACTGAAAAATGCCGCAAGAAAAAGTGCGCCTGAACTCGCGACGAGCATCGCTAAGCGGTAGGACGTGATGAAGAGCGACGTACCAAACCCAAATTCTTCAGCCGAGAGAAACTCGCGGCGGAAGGCATCGAGACCGATATCCTGAGTGCAGGCAAAAAATGAAATCAAAAACGCCAAAACCGCAAGCATCGTGCGCTGCTCATTCGGCTTTACGAATGAGATTGCGAGAAGCGAGAGGGCCAAACAGATTTGCGCAATCACGATCCAACCGCGACGACGACCCAGTGGTGGAACATAACGATCAAGAATAGGGGCCCACAAGAACTTCAGCGAAGTTGGAAGTGCTACCGCAGAGAAGAAGCCAATCGTTGCGAGATCGACGCCGTCTTGTCTCATCCAAAGTTTCAGCGTGCCGCCGGTCAAAGCTAAGGGCAAACCGCTCGAGAAACCCATGAGAAAAATGATGAGCATTCGCGGATTAAAGAGCGCTTCTAAGTATTTCTTCATCCCTTCATGACACCTTAAGTGAGGCGGCTGATCAAGGCAGTGATCGCGGTTTCGACTTTTAGAATGCGCTCCGTGAGTCCAACCGAAGTGAAGCCGGCCGCGACCAGCTTTTCGACCTCATAATCGATGAAGCCACCTTCCGGCCCGATCGCGAGCGAGACTTCGCCCTCGACGGCACGTGGGCATGAGACGCTTGCGCCTGGATGCGCAACGAAAGCTTGGTGGCCCTGAACCCAGCCCGGCAGTTCGTCTTCGACGAAAGGCTTGAAACGACGCCGTTCAACGACTTCGGGAAGCACGGTATCGCGCGCTTGCTCAAGACCCATCAAGCACGACTCACGCACGCGGTCAGGTGAAAGCTGCTCGCAGCTCCAATACACCTTTTCAACTTTGTAAGCGTTTATCAGGACAATCCGTTTCACGCAGAGAGTGGCTG
>CAJYOV010000235.1 GCA_913776405.1 Pseudobdellovibrionaceae bacterium | reverse complement strand
ACCGCTTGGAGCCCGTTTGAACGTGTCTCAACTACGGCGCCCTGCTTTTCGAGCAGGCGCTTCATCAGAAGATGTAAATCGGCCGAATCATCGACGACTAAAATCGAACGCCCCTGAAGCCGCCGTTCTGGACTGAGCGTAGCCGAGCCTGTTTTTTGGCGCACGAGTGAAGCTTCTTGAGGTGAAATCATTCGCCCTGAAAGCGCAATGTCGCCCGTTGCGAGAGTGAGCTCAAATTCTGAGCCTTCGTTTTCGCGTGATTTCAAAAGTCGAAGTTCACCGCCAAGCAAATGCGCAAGGTTGCGAGAGAGCGCGAGCCCGAGGCCAGAGCCTTGCGTTTTCTGTACAGCTTCGCTTTCACCGCGATTAAATGGCTGGAACAGATGTTTCTGCGCCCATGCGGAAATACCGATGCCGGTATCTTGAACGCGAATACGAAGCAGCCCCTTGCCGTCTTGAACTTCAAACGACATGACAACTTCAACGCGACCCTCGGTTGTAAATTTCACGGCGTTACTGAGAAGGTTGATGAGAATCTCACGCAGGCGAACGGTGTCCGATTCAATTTTTTCGGGGATCGCGGTTTGGAGAACGATTTTAATCGGCACGCCCTTGGCCTTAGCCATGGGCGCTAAAAGCGCTTCGATGTCCGCGAGTTCTTCTAAGATCGAGACCGCGCTTTTTTGAATGTAAATCTGGCCGGACTCGATTTTAGAAAGATCGAGAATGTCATTTACAAGTGCACCGAGATACTTGCCGTTTCTCAGAATCATTTGAATGTCGGCGCGAGAGGAGTCTGGGAGTTCTTTTGACTGAAGCGCCATCTCCGCAAAACCATTGATCGCCGCAAGAGGTGTACGGATCTCATGACTTGCGTTTGCCAAGAACATGGTCTTGGCTTTGTTCGCTGCTTCAGAGTCCCGCCGCTCCCGTCTAAGGGTCTCCGCTAAGTTTTTCTCGGTCACATCCCAGAGAATGCCGCTCAGAACGTCAGGCGTTTCACTGCCGACGGTGCCTCGTTGAGCAAGATGGCAGATCGAGCCGTTTTCGCGGCGGATGCGGAATTCGACGTCGAGATCTTTTTCACCTCGAGCGGCATCGATCAACGCTTCGCGCACGGACGTGCGATCGAGAATGACAGCGCGTTCGAGATACTCGTTCAAGGTGCCGACCCAGGTCTTTTCGCTCAAACCGAAAAGCGTGTCCAGATTGCCTGCGCACGTGAATTGATCATCGCGCGCATTCCAAGTCCAAGTCGCGGCGCCTGAAGCTTCGAGCGCTAATTCAAGACGTTCTCGCTCGGACTTCAGAGACTGCATAAGTTCAGAATTTTCGACGTTAAGCTGAATCGAATTCATCGTGTAGCGATTCGTCAAACGTGCAACAGAGATCCCAATCAGCACGTAAACCGAGAGCATAAGTCCGAGAGTCGTGTAACCGCTCTCGCCAGCCGTTAAAAGCGATATCACCCAAGGCAGCATCGACGGGAAGAACACCGCGATCATCGCGGGAAGAGAAGACGAGTATGTGACGACGCTGCCTGAAGACATCATCACGATGACGGCACAGGTGATCAACTGCTGCATGCGATCCGGTGACGTTGGAAGAAGCCAGCCGATCGCGCCCCATGAAAGGCCAGAGACTAGGAGAAGGCCAACGATGGCGAAATACCAGCGATCAATTTGTTTCGATGTGAGCGGCGAGAGCCGCGATTTCTGCCACCGAATCGAAAGCGCAATTCTCACAAACGCCGACGTAAATAAAATCGAGGCCCACGAAATCAGAAATGTCTGCGGAATGATCGACCAACTTACGAATAGATAGGCCGCCGCAAGCGCGAACAACGCAATGACACCTTGGCGATTTTGCTGAACGAGCAAATCCAAGCGCTCGCGCTCCAGCTGGAGTCGAGTCGTCTCGGTCGTCGAGGTGAATGTGTTGGAAGCAGCCATCTGCTTTAGATTTTATTTTGGGCCGTCGTGTTCCCACAATTCGACAATTGTGCAGATTCCTATAAAAGCGAGTCGAACGAGTTAGTTTCGACTATAGCGGGAGAGGGTTTCAATGAGTTGAGAGCGGTTTACGGGCTTCGAGAGATAATCTGTGAAACCCGATGCAAGTGCGCGTTCGGCTTCTTCCCGCATCGCGTGTGCTGAAAGAGCAATCACAGGTCCTTTGAAACCGCGAGACCGAAGCGTTCGCGCGGCTTCATGCCCATCCATCCCTGGCATTTGGATATCCATGAGAATGACGTCTGGATTTAGAGCGAAAGCTTGCTCAACACCTTCTTGGCCATTCTTTGCAAGCGCGAACTCGGCGCCTTGCTTCTGCAGCAAGAGTCGAAGCAACTCTTGATTATCGGGAGAATCCTCAACCACTAAGACGCGTAGGCCATCGAGGGCTAAGTGCGATTGCACTTTATCGGATGTCGAAGAAGATTTCGATTCGAGGTCAAGAAGTCCCGGCGCCTGGGGATTTAAGCCTGAGCTTACACTCGCTCTCAGCGTAGCGACAAATGTTGAGCCCACGCCGACTTCGCTCTGCTTCAAAATGTAATCGCCGCCCATAGATTCGCAGAGGCGTTTCGTCAGAATGAGGCCGAGCCCGGTGCCGCCAAATTTTCGTGTTGTCGAAGCGTCGGCCTGCACGAACGGTTGAAAGAGTCTTGCCGCTTGTTCGGTCGAGATTCCGCGCCCAGTGTCTCGAATCTCAAAGGACAGCAGTTCGCTTTGGAAACGGACGTGAAGAGAGATTTCCCCTTGGCTTGTGAATTTAATCGCGTTTCCAACTGCGTTCGTTAACACCTGCCGCACACGCGTGGGATCGATCGAAAGAATTCGCGGTAGTTCTGTGTCTGCGTAAACGCGAAATACGATTCCATTTTCGCGCGCCCGAAAACCAAGAAGTGACGTGAAGTCTGCAAGCAGCGTAATCAGATCGACGTCTAAACGTTCGATTTCCATTCTTCCGGATTCGACTTTTGCGAGATCGAGAATGTCGTCAACAATACGTAGGACCTGATGGCTGTTTCGGTTGATGATGTCTAGAAAGTGCGCGAGATCTTCTTGATCCAGGTCTTTCTGCTTGGACAAGTCTGAGAATCCGAGAATGGCTCCGAGAGGTGTGCGAATCTCGTGACTCATGTTCGCAAGAAACGCGCTCTTTGCCGCATTTGCTGCGTCGGCAGCTTCGCGTGCCTCAATTAATTCGAGTTCGGCTTTCTTCCGATTTGTGATGTCTACTGAAACGCCGGAGAGACGTTTCGGTTGACCTTCGTTATCGAGGTAGAACTGGCCCTTGGCGTTTACGACAATCGTTTCGTGGGGCGACTTTAGAACGCGGTATTCAACGTCGTAACCGCGCTTCTCGAAAGTTGATTTCTGAATTTCTCGCCACACGCGATCGCGATCGTCGGGGTGAATTTTGAGAAGGCACTCGTCAAGCGTGTGTTGATAGGTGGCCGGATCGATGCCCCAAGAATCCATCAGAGTGTTACTGAGGGTTGTGTGCCCCGTCACGGCATCCCAATCCCAAAAACCAATCTCAGCGCTTGTGAGGGCAAGAGTCAGTCGCTCTTCGGCGGCGGCCAGTTTCGCTTCAGAGATTTTAAGATCGTGAATGTCTGTGTTTGTACCAAACCATTGAACGATTTGGCCGGAAGCGTCGCGAAGGGGGACGGCGCGGCCCAAATGCCAACGGTACTCGCCGTCGTATCGGCGAAGTCGATATTCGATTTCGTAGGGTTCACCAGTTCTAAGCGAGTAATTCCAGCGTTCGACTGTCCGTTCGAAGTCGTCTGGGTGATGAATTGGATGATCTTTCCAGCGCCATCCGAGTGTCTCTTCTTGATTCCCGATGTACTCATACCACCGTTTGTTGAACGCCAAGATGTCGCCCGTTGGGCTCGCTTGAAAGCTCATCTGCGGCATCAAATTGAACATCTGTTCGAAGAGTAGTTCGTTCATCCAGGGGTATCTTGCCCCGAGTTT
>CAJYOV010000234.1 GCA_913776405.1 Pseudobdellovibrionaceae bacterium | reverse complement strand
AACGAGATTCAACGTCACTTCGCTCAGCGCAATCGTAATGTCGATATCGTTCTTACCGCACTTTGAGCGATCGGCGCCCTTCTCTGCTGGCAAGTATTTCAAGCCGCCTGCAGAAACTGTTTTTGATGTGCGGAGTGAAATGATCGAACCATCTGTCGCGCGCAAATTGAAGTTCGTTTGAACGCGAGTGTCGCGCATCCATTCGTCTTGAATCGCTCTGGGCAGTGGCCGAGACATCGCGAACGCGGACGATGCTGAGATCAAGCCGAGACCGAGAACAACACAACAAGCAGCAGTCAAAATCGCTTTCATTGATTAAACCTTCCTAGAAGTTGTTTTAGGCCTCGAGTTAGAGCGCAGGTCGGGATCGAAAAGACACCGTGTTCAAAGCCGACTCAACCCTTGAGCAAGGTGCGTACCAACCCATTTTGACTTTCACCGAAGAAGACGCCGCAGTGAACCGTGCGATGCCCAAGGCGTCTATACGAAGAAGATCGTTGGGACTTCGCGAACAGACTCGATTATTCAATCGTTGAAGCAGAAGGTTTCCAGCCGGTTCGCTCGCTACTTAGTGTTAGGGATTCACTACAATTATTATCTGCTGAGAGAAGCCTCGGCTGGCGTCGTGATCTTCTTCTGATGTGCTCTGACGAGCTTCAATCAAGTCGAGTTTACAATCGCAGATTGTGCCATCTATCCAAGACAAATGGCTCTTGGTAATTTCAGGCCTTCCGAAATCAAAGGGAGCCTCGCCTCATGCGTTCGCTGAAAGCACTTTCATTTTTCGTTCTTGCAACCGCACTCACTACAGCCTGCTCGAAGAGCTCTGACGAAACCAAAGGTCAAGGCGGCGCAGGTAAAGCCAACGCGCTCGATTGGAGCCAGGTTTCTTCTGAGTTCAATCCTTCAACAGATGTGATTGAGTTTGAAATGCAAGGCGCGCCAAAACTCGACGTGAGTCTCTTTGGCGGCGAAAAAGACGTTAACTTATTCTACGTCGACGATCTTCAACCGAATACGGGTCGCATCAAGATCTACAAAGTCTGGAAGAAGCAAGCGTCGTGGGGCCAGGTGAACACGCGAGTTTCAAACGAGACTCTCTCTGTTACGAACACAGGCTCTTATCAGTGTTCAATCAACATTAAGAACGGTCGCATTCAAGACCTCGAAGGTGGCTGCTATGTTCGCATCGATATTTCGATGCCACGCGGATCGCAAGTTGAGGTTTACAGCGCCGGTCGCTTGATCTCTCAGCGTTTCATGGCGATGTCGAACCAAGCACTGATTCGCGGTGTCGACAACGCAGCCTGGAAAGACCAAAAGTTTGCGGTCATCGATAGCTACTTGGATTCCTACCGCGCTGTTGGCCGTTCGCCAGCCCTGAACGCAAAAGAGCTCGGTCAAGTCGTCGGTGAGTTCTCTTGGAAAGAAGAGAAGTACACAGCGCTTAGAAAACTTCAGGCCTACGTGTACGATCGCGAAAACCTTCTTAAGATGATCGAAGACAACTTCAATTATTTCGATCAGGCCGAGGCGCGCCGTATCTGCGGGCTCTAAGTTTCTGTTTTTGAGAGAGAAAGTGCTTCTTGTCATAGAGGCCCTTTCTCTTGCTCTCGCCTCGCTTTTGGGCCATCGTTTTGGGCCATGAAAGCCATCTTCGCGATTCTCTGCGGTTTCTTATTTTTAGCTGTCGCGGCTGAACCGACGCCTGCGCCAACGCCGCAGCCGACTCCGGCTCCACCTGCCCCGTCGCAGGTTCTCAATTTCAAGCAAACGATCACTTACGCCGTTGAAAATTCGCCGAGCCTTCGCGTTTATAAACTTGAAGTCAACGCCCGCGACCTTGAGCTCAGAAACGCGCGCTCAGTCTTCTTTCCAAGCTTGGATCTTTCGACTACAGCTGGCCTTCGAGAAACAGATCCTCCCTCGACTCCGTCAAATAAAGTGAGTACCCTTCAGCTCGCCCTCGCCGAGAAGCTCTACGACAACGGTATCAGCATCATTCGTTACGATACGGCTAGCCTCAATTATCGAATCGCGAATCTCACATACGAAAACGAACGAGATCAACTCGCACTCACCGTCGGCCAAGAATACTTAAATTACTCTTTGAATGCCGCGCTCGTCGAAGTTCAGCAGCAGCAACTTTCGATCATCAATCAACAATTCTCGACGGTCTCGAGCCTCTATCGCCAAGGCATTCGAACTCGCAAAGACTATCTGCGATTCAAAACAGAACAGCGGCGTGCAGAAATCGACTTTCAACAAGCGCAGAATACGCTGGCGCGTTCACGCGTCGAACTGAATCGGCTTCTCGGCATCGAAGTGACAGAAGGTGTGCCAAACTTCGATTTCACGCCGCTATCGGTTGAGCACCAGCTCGTTGCAAAGCTTCCGCCGCGCGCACCCGACATCAAATCGCATTTTCGTTATCGGATCGCTGAGCTTCAGCGCGAAACGTTTCAAAACGATGTCCGCGTTGTGAAGCGCGATTTCTGGCCGCAGCTCTCGTTAACTGCGGGCGCGTCATACAACACAGGCGATTATCTGGGCACGGCATCTTCGATCAACAACAATGAATTCACTGAGTGGTTCGCGCTCGGAACCCTTACGTTCAACATTTGGGATTGGGGCATTCGTCGCCGCAATATCTCGATCACGCAGGCTCGTGCGAACGAACGCAGCAGCGAACTGACAGCATCGCTAAATACGTTCTCGGCCGACAATTCGAAACTGATGTTCAGTCTAAATGAGCGTGCGAAAAGTTATGCGCTTTCGCGCGAGCTCCTCGATCTTGAGACGAGCAGTTACGGTCTCTTGAGTCGAGATTACCGAGAAGGCAAGGTTTCTTACCTCGATCTCATCGTCGCACTTCGCGACCTCTTGAATGCGAAGGTGCAGCTTTACACATCGTACTTCGGACTTCGCGACCAACTCTTACGTTACACTTACCACGAGGGTCAGCTCTTTGAAACGGTCACCCATGCTCAATAAAAAATGGCTCGCATTCATAATCGTGGGTCTCGCAGTTGTGGTCGGTGGCTGGGCCTACTTCAAAAAAGCCGACACTGGCGGCGGCTTGAGAATTGGAAAAGTCTCGCGCGAAGATCTGGTTCAGAGAGTAACAATCGCCGGCATTGCAGAAGCGAACAAAACGACTGTCGTGAACTCGTCTTACGACGGTTACGTAAAGAAGCTCTACGTAAAACTCGGTGAGCAAGTCGAAATGAATGCACCGCTCGTGAGTGTTGCGCAGTCGCTTCAAGCAGCCGAAAACGTGTTTCCAATTCGCGCGCCTTTTACCGGCACCGTGACACAAGTCATGAAGAGCGAGGGCCAATTCGTTCGCGCCACGGACTCAAAAGACTTCATTGTCCGTATGGATGACCTAACGAAAATGTTCGTGAATGCGAATTCTCCTGAGATGGATGTCGTGAAGCTCAAAACGGGCCTAGAGACAATCATTCGGGCTTCGGCGATTCTCAACAAGACTTATAAGGGTGTTGTCACAAGTATCTCACAAGCGGCAACGGCGACCGAGCAATGGGGCGGCAGAGCGCAAGTTAATTTCGCAGTCAAAATCCAAGTGACCGATGCAGACGCCGAATTTAAACCCGGCATGAGTGCACTCGTCGACATCGTGACCAACAAAAAAGAAAACGTTCTCACGCTGGCTCACGAGTTCATTCAAAAAGAAGGTGAAGACTACTTCGTCATTCTGAAAGACGGTCAACGCCGATCGATCAAAGTCGGCCTTCAGAACGAATCGGTCTTCGAGATCACTGAGGGCTTAAAAGAAGGCGATGAAGTTCGCCAGATTGATTTCTTAAAGCTCATCGGGAAAGAAGGCGAATCCTGATTCGCTTAAAGGATCTCTCTTTTTCTTATCGAACTTCATCCGGTGAAACGGTCGAAGTTTTGAAGCGGTTGAATCTAGAGATTCGATCCGGTGAGCTTATTGCGATTCAGGGCCCCTCGGGTTCCGGTAAATCGACGCTTCTTTATATTCTCGGCTGCCTTCTCAATACCTACGAAGGCACCGTCGAAATCGAAGGTCGAAACATTTCACATCTCTCAGACGACGATCTTGCGCTTTTGAGAAACCGCACGATCGGCTTCATCTTTCAGCAATTTCATTTATTGCCGAAGGCAAACATTCTCGAGAACACCCTTCTTCCGGGCCAGTACCCTTCAGAGAAACCGTCAAAACCGGATGCGACAGCCCGTGCGAAATCGCTTCTGACTTCTTTAGGGCTCGCCGATAAGTTTTTCTCGCTCCCCAACCAACTCTCGGGTGGTCAGCAACAGCGGGCCTCGATTGCGCGAGCACTTCTTAACGACACGCACATTCTCTTGGCCGATGAACCGACAGGCGCGCTCGACACAAAGGCGTCCCAGTCGATCATGGAGATTCTGAAGTCTCAGAACAAAGAAGGCCGCACGGTTATTATCATCACACATGACCCTGAAGTTGCGCGCCAGTGCGACCGCGTTGTCGTGCTTCGAGACGGCGAAATTGTCGAAGACAGACTCAATCGCGAGACCTCGGCCCCCGTGAAAAACGAAGAAGTCACCCGCCTTCCTCGCATCACACGTGTGGATAAGTTTGTGCGCTATGTGAAAGTCGGCACGCACCTGACCCCGCTTGCGTTTCAAAGCCTTCTCCAAAACAAAACGCGCTCGCTGCTGACCATGCTCGGGATTGTCATCGGCATCGCAGCTGTTTTGTCGATGGTAACTCTAGGGACCTTCACGAAACACAAGATGATCGAGTCTTACGCTGAGATGGGTGTCAACACCTTCATCTTTTATGGTTATCCAAATTGGCAGATGAAAGCGGTCGATAAAGTGTCGACACCGTTTCAAAGCTTCAATTGGGAAACCGACATTCTTCCGCTAAGAAAAATCTTTCCGCAAATTCAGGCGGTTTCACCAATGATGTCAGCTTGGCGAGACACGACCGTTACGTTTGGCGGCAAGACCGTTGACCAAGACGTTCGCATGATGGGCACATCTGAAGACGGGCTGTTGATCGCAAACCGCAAACTCGCTTTAGGATCGAACTTTAGCCCGTTTCATGTCGAGTATCGCTCAGGCGTCTGCATTATTGGTTACAGCATTTACGAACGCCTCTTCCAAAACTCATCGCCGATCGGCCAAGTCATTTACTTGAATCAACAAGAATCATCATTCGCGTGCAAAGTGATTGGCGTTCTTGAGCCACGCTCGAGCAACAACGAGTGGATGAAACCCAATTTCCAAATCTTTTTGCCTTACACGTTTTATCAAGGCGTGACTGACCCGTGGTCGTCACGGATTCGAGAGATCACGTTCCAGCTTCGAGGTGGAAGCGATGTGCAAGCGACGGGCGAATCGATTAAGGCGTTCTTCGATAAACGCTACGGGAAGTCGGCGCGCTTTGACGTTGGCTCCGATTCCATCTTGATTGCGCAGATGAATAAGTTCTTAAACCTCTTTACCGTTCTTCTTTCTGGCATCGCGCTTGTTTCACTTGCGGTCGGCGGTATCGGGATCACAAATATGATGCTCGTCTCCGTGTCCGAACGGTTTAAAGAAATTGGTGTGAGAAAAGCGTTTGGTGCGACTAATTTCAGTATCCGAGTCCAGTACCTGGTTGAGTCGATTCTTCTCTGCTCGCTGGCTGGCTTCATCGGATTGGTTCTTGGTTTTACGCTCTATCAAGGCGCGATTTACGGAGCTTCTAAACTCATCACGAAGCTTCAATTCGAATGGGTTCTGGAATGGCCGGCCCTCCTTCTCTCGGTCGTCTCTATCCTCGTTGTGGGCGTTCTGAGCGGAATCACGCCTGCGCTGCGCGCCGAAAAGCTTCACGTTATTGAGGCCTTGAGACGCGAATAGGTTTCCGATACAACGAGCCCATGTCACAAAAAAAGAGTGTTTCCTCTAGTAAGGCTCCAAGAAAGACCACGGCTTCTGGCCGCACCCAAATGATTCACGGAAAACCCGCGACACATGCGTGGGAATTCTCTCGTCATTTAGTGCCGCCGATTACGGCTGCAACAACGTTCCGCCTCGATTCTCTCGAGCGCGGCGCACAGGGCTTCTTGAGCTTCGGTGCGGACGACACGGTTGAGCCAATTTTGATTTACGATCGCCTCGATGAACCGAATACGATGATGCTCGAAGAGAGCCTGGCTCTTATGCACAACACAGATGTTGCGGTGAGCTTCGCAAGCGGCATGGGTGCGATTTCTTCGGCCATTCTTTCAGTTGCAAAAGCGGGCCACAAAGTTTTGGCGCACCGAACGCTTTACGGTTGCACGTACTCACTTCTGAACGACTGGCTTCCGCGATTCGGGATCGAGAATACATTCATCGATGTAAATTCGGCCGAGCATCGCCAACTGCTTGAAGATCCGAAGGTTCGCATTCTTTATTTCGAGACAGTGACGAACCCGATTCTCGAACTCGCAGACCTTCCAAAAATTATGTCGGATGTTCGCAAAGCGAATAAAAAGCGTAAGGCTGACGATCAAATTCTCGTGATCGTCGATAACACGTTTGCGACACCTTGGGGTCTACGCCCTGCCGACTACGGCGTCGATATGGTCGTAGAGAGTCTCACGAAGAACATCTCGGGCTTCGGTACAGAAATGGGCGGCGCCGTTATGACGTCGAAGAAGTTCTGTAAAGCGTTGAAGCTCGCGCGTAAAGACTTTGGCGCAATCTTGAATCCAAGAGGCGCTTGGCAAATTCTAGTTCACGGCATTCCAACACTCGCAGTTCGTTACGGCCAGCAACAAGCGACCGCGATGAAAGTTGCGAAGTTCTTAGAGAAGCATCCGAAAGTTGAACGAGTCATCTATCCGGGCCTCCAATCTCACCCGCAGGCAGCGCTCGCGAAAAAAATGCTCCGCACTCCAGAAGGCGATTTCGCACCAGGCACGATGATTTCCTTCGCGCTTAAAGGTGACATGAGAAAATGCCAAAAATTCGTCGATCACGTCGCGAAGAACGCTTACAGCGTAACGCTCGCAGTAAGCCTCGGTGTCGTGAAAACGTTGATTGAAGTTCCGGGCTTCATGACTCACTCGGCGATCCCATCTGAGAAACAGTCGTCTTCGGGAATCGATGCGAAAGCGATTCGTCTCTCGCTGGGTCTCGAAGGTGCAGACGACATCATTGCCGACCTCGCGGCGGGTCTCGCAAAGGTTTGAACTTGTTTTGAGAAGAAGCTCTAGATTCTGAACTAGAGCTTCTTCTTTACTTCTCTCGACCCCTTGTCCGCTTCATTCACTTTCGTAATCAGATTCCGGTTAGCCTCAGGCGGCAGAAGGCACTTAGCCATTGCGCCTCATCTCGAATGTTGTTCAACTAGACCTAGTCAAAACTAGAGATGCATCTGTGCGGAGGCCTAGAGATATGTCGAACTCTCTCTTCACTCTGAAAAAAGCCCTGTCCGTTTTTGGCGCCGAAGATGCGCCAGCAAATCTTCCGCCGTTTTCAAAGGGCGCAGATAATCGAACTTTAAAATCTTGGACGACTCACGATCTGCCTCTCGTAGGCGAAAAAGTTGGGTTTCTTCCAAAACTCAACTCGCCGATTGCGGCTGCGGTTTTCGTAACGAAAGGTGGCGTTTTAAAATCGTCGCTGACTTTGAATATCGCCCGCATGGCCGCGCTTCATGGCATTCGCACCTGTGTCGTCGGTCTCGATATGCAAGGCGATGTCTCAACATCACTTGGCGAAGCTCTTGATGAAGAGTCGAGCCTCGAAGAAGCCCTTGTGCAGGTGAATGCCGTTAAAGGCTTGGCCCAGCTCTATACGGGTGAAGCAACACTCGACGATGTTTTGAAGCCTACTGATTTGCCGACGCTCTTCTACATTCCAGAAACGCCGGAGCTCGTCGCACTCGATCAGAGCCTGATCAACCGCAATCGTCGTGAGTATTGGCTCAAAGAACATGTCATTTCGCATTTGAAGCGCGAATTCGATCTAGTTCTTCTCGACTGTTCGCCAAACTGGAATCGATTGATCACGAACGCGTTAGTTGCCTGTGACGTTTTGATTTCTCCGCTTGAATGCAAAATCAATAATTTTAGAAACCTGACAACGTTCCGTGCGCTCATTAAAGAGTTCTCGGTTGAGATGCAGGCTTCGTTTAAACATCTCTTCGTGCCGACGCGGCTGTCGCCCGCTCGAAAGCTGAGCCAAGAGATTCGCGAATGGTACCAAACGAATCTTCCGAATTGCTCAGCGACGGCCGTTCGAGAAAGCATTCAAGGCGAAGAGTCGATTGCTCTTCGCTTATCAATTCCTGAATACGCACCGAACTCAAGCGCAGCAGATGAATTGCGAACTCTGCTAAAAGAAGTGTGGGCAACGTTCAAAGCGGCGCAGCCGTCACGTTCAACGTCTACACGAATCTCGTCTCAAATTTCTGGAGCAGATGAATGTCACTCGGTCTCGGCGATTTAAAAAAGAAACCGCGCGTACAAACGAAACCCGCATCAAAAGCGACTGAAAAAACTTGGACCACCCAAACGGCAAAGCCTTGGGCTCAAAGCGGGCTTACCCCTGTACAGAAACCGTCGAAGTCTCGAAAGAAAGTTGAGACAGACGATTTGTTCATGAATATCGAGTGGGCTACATCACCTTCGATTCACTTCGCCGACTTCGAAACTTTAAAAGAAGAGAAACTAGCTCAACTTCACGACGTCGTGAAATCCTTCGAGACAAAAATAAAACGGGCCACTTCGGGCCCGTTAACGGTGCTTAAAACTGTTCTGAGTTTTGTTCAGAAATAGTTTGCGATACCCGCGCGTACAACAGCGCCGACGTTCGTCGTTGCGCTGTTGCTATCCGGTGTCGACGAGTCGTAGCTAAAGCCTGCATCACCGCGGATCGCGAATGAATCCGAAAGCCCGAACCACTTGATACTTCCGCCCAAGAACAGTGCGATCACCGTACTCGTTGAATCGAACGAGCCTTGTTTCGTGCCCGATTGACCGAACGAAAGATCGCCCGTTCCGGCGTACACGATCTTCTGCCCCGATACGTTCGGATTGAAGTTGTAATCAAAGAAACCACCGATACCCATGAAGCGAGTCGACGAGTTATCCGCAGAAGAATATTCTAGGCGTACGATCGGCCCGAATTCCATCCGGCCTGTGTTCCAACCGTAGCGACCATTAAGCGCAATGCCTGTGACACTTGTCGATGTCGTCACGCCATTCGATTTTGAAGAGCGATTCACAAACGAGAGTGAGTTCAAGCCAAGGCCGATTGAGTTTTTTCGAGAACCCAATCCCGCCATCGGAGCTCCGTCGGAATCAGAAACACCGCCACCACCGAGATTAATCTGCTGGCCAACCTGAGGCGAAGTGCCCTGCGGAAATTGAACGATGGCTTGTTGGCCTTTTACTTTAATGACTTTCGCAGTTTGAGCTTGCGCATGCGAAGCGAGTGCTAACACCGGGCCTATCACTAGGAGCGTAATCAAAAGATGTTTCATACCCATATGTTAGGCGCGAGAAAGTGTTGTTCGAAACGTTTTCGCGCCGAGCCTGCCCTTAGTCGAGGTGCTGTGCTAGTGTCACTCCTATGAATCACACGTCATCTACCCGCGCGCTCTTTACCGATATCTCTGGAGCTTCGACGACTGGCATCGCCACGATCATGTCACTTGAAGGTAATCAAAAGTTGTTACGCGCCTTCAAGCGATCGGGCCTTTTCTTCGGTCTAGCCGTGGTCTCAGTCCTGATTCCGATGCTGCACTTCGTTCTTGTGCCCGCTTTTCTCATCATTTCTATCGTGATGTTCGTTAAAACGATGTCAGAAGCGAAGATAGCCACAGCACTTGAAGGCGAATGCCCGAGCTGCCACAAAAAAATTGATTTAGTGGGCACATTCAAACTTTCTGGTTCAAAAGAAAGTTGCCCTCAGTGCCGACAGCTTCTTCGGATCAGTTTCGACGAGGTAAATTGATGCAAAACGCGGTCGCAGTTTTTTACCAGGCCGCACCTCCGCCCCCAGTTGATGGCGTCACGAAGCCAATGAAGCCCGGTGGCTACAGTGACAGTGGTGCCGACATCGGCTTCGCGCTCAAGTCTTTGAATCGCCTGCTTCTCGATCGAGGTTTACCGGTTGCGCATTCAGCGCTGTTCTCTCTCGATCAATACGAAATCCCGAACACCCTTCGCTACCCTCTGATACTGAAGCCCGTTCGCGGCCGCGGCAGCGCAGGCGTCACGCTTGTTCACTCGAAAGAGGAACTCGCGCGAAATCTCACTGAGTGGTCGAACGCGATGGCTTACGGTTCAAACTATATGCTTGAGGAAGTTTTGCCTGGCGAAGAGATCACGATCACTGTCATGCCTCGCGGAGATTACCAATTCGGGACGCGCACCGTTTCAAAAACTTATGCTTGGGCATTGACGCCGGTCCGACGTTTCGATCAAGTCTCGATGGTTGCGCCTTGGAATGGAACAGTGCCAGTCGTTAAAAACTCGATCGCACTGACGCCAGACGAATGCGATGCGCCCGGTATTCGACGCGTAATGGAAGCGTGCGAAGAAGCCGGTGAGGTCATTGGGCTCCGCGCACCGATTCGAATCGACTGTCGCCAAGACACAGAAGGTCGCTATCGCCTTTTTGACGTGAACCCAAAGCCCAATATCACAGGTGCTGGACGCACCGGCCGCGAAACTCAAGACAGTCTCGCAACGATGGCAGCCCTCGCCTACGGCATCAGTTACCCCGACCTCATGGCAGCCGTCGCTGACAACGCTTGGACGGAATGATAATCTGAGACAGAGAGGTGTCTTATGCCAAGTCGGAGGCAAGTTCTCGGTTTTCTGGCCGTCGTGACGGGCCTTGCTTTTTTCGGAACCTACCTCAAGTTCTTTAGAAGATCGGTCAATGCACTTTCAGCGGCCGAAGGAGCACCTGTTATGAAGCTTTACCCACTGGATTTCCAATGGCCTGTTCAAGAGCCCTTTATTTTCTTCGCTTATCATCATGATCGTTATCCGAAAGGCACGCACGCGCTCGGCCCGGATCATCACGACTTCTACGCACGCAACATGGGTCAAGACTTTGAACCTCTCAACGGCTTCCGCATGTATCACGGGATGGAAGTGCCGGGCTTTCCCGTACATCCGCACCGCGGGTTTGAGACGATCACGATCGTTCGCAAAGGCTACGTCGATCACTCGGATTCGATGGGCGCTGCCGGTCGCTACGGCGAAGGCGACGTTCAATGGATGACGGCTGGTTCAGGTGTTCAACACTCAGAGATGTTTCCGCTCTTGAAGCAGACGGAGCCGAATACGCTTGAGCTCTTTCAAATTTGGTTAAACCTGCCAAAGAAGAGTAAAACGGTGAAGCCTCACTTCACGATGTTCTGGTCGGAGAAAATTCCGAAGAGCACGATCGAGGCTGATCGCGTAAGCGTCAACATTATTGCCGGCGACTTCGAGGGTCAGCGCGCGCTCAATCCGCCGCCTGATAGCTGGGCCGCCGACCCTGCGAATGAAGTTGCGATTCTCATCCTGACATTCGACAAAGACGGAAAGGTCAAAATTCCGAAGTCGAAATCTGAAGTGAACCGCATGCTTTATTTCTTTGAAGGCGAAAGCGTCGTCATTAACGGAAAGACTGTTCCGGGCAAACACGCGGTTCAAATCTCAAGTCTCGAAGATCTTGAGATCACGAGCCCATCGGGTGCGGCCGAAATTCTGCTTCTTCAAGCGAAGCCGATTGGCGAACCCGTGTTCCAACACGGTCCGTTTGTCATGAACACGCGTGAAGACATCGTGCAGACAATCCAAGACTACCAACGCACGCAATTTGGCGGCTGGCCTTGGAAAGAGCACGAGATGACTCACGGCCCGCAGATCGAGCGTTTTGCAAAGTATCCAGACGGTCGAATCGAAAAGCCCGTTAAAGCTTAGACCGCAAACATGTCGCGCGCCGGTTCCGGCGTTTCAAACATGAGGTCATCGACGTAGCAGTAGCCCCATGCTTCTTCCGGTTCGAACGAGAAGATGATGGGGTGTTTTGTTGCGTGGTGATGTTTTGTGGCGTGTTTGTTCTTCGAGTCGTCGCAGCAGCCAACATGTCCGCACTCCATGCAAAGACGAAGGTGAACCCAGTCATCACCGATCTTGAGACATTCCTTACAGCCATCGCCACTTGGAACAACTTGCTTGATTGATTTTATGTGATCACATCTTTTCATAACGTCGGCTCCTTGTGCGATCGTCGCCTTGCCCACCCGCTAGAGTTGACCTTCCATCGAACTTCTTCAACACTTCTTCGAATGAATTCGTCCGAACTTCTTGAAGCGCTGACAAAAGACCTTTCGGAAAATGAGGCAGATTTTTCTGCGAGCGCTCATCCCGCCGATCCCTACAATCGGATGAGTCAAACATTCCCAGAACTGAGTGACGACCAACTAGAACGCCTGTCTGCTTATGGCCAAGTGGAACAATTCGCTGAAGGTGATTTACTTTACCGAGTGAAAGAGCGAGATCTCGACTTCTTCATTTTGCTTGAGGGCGAAGCCGAAGTTTTAGAGACACTGCCGAACGGTGCAAAACATCGAGTCACGCTCTTAGGGCCTAAGCACTTTAGCGGCGAGCTTACGATGTTCAATAACCGTGAGAGCATCGTCGACCTTCGAGTGACGAAGCCTAGCCGGGCTCTACGGATTCCAAGAAAGAATTTTAGGCGATTACTTGTCGGCGAAGCCGACTTGAGCGAAGTGATCACGCGCGCGTTCATTCTTAGACGGACGGCGTTCATCAATCATGAGCTCGCTGCTGCGACAGTCGTTGGCTATTCGCATTCGAGCGACACGCTAAGAATTCTCCAGTTCCTGAAACGAAACGGGATTCCCGTTCGGTTTCTCAGTGTCGATTCGGACTCGAGCCAAGCGTCTCATGTGATCGAGGCCTGCAATCGCAGAGACAAAAATTTGCCTATCGTCGTTTACGGAAAGAACCTCGTTCTCGATAACCCAACGAACTTCGACCTCGGCCAAGCTCTCGGTTTCAGCGAAGAGATTGATCTGAACTGCGAGTATGACACCGTCATCGTAGGCGCAGGCCCCGCAGGCCTATCAGCGGCCGTCTATGCCGCGTCTGAAGGTTTGAAAACCTTGGTGCTTGACCAGTTCGCGCCAGGCGGCCAAGCGGGATCTAGTTCAAAGATCGAAAACTATATGGGCTTCCCCGCTGGCATTTCAGGGCAAGCTCTTGCGGGCCGCGCACAAATTCAATCGCAGAAATTTGGCGCCACCATTTCAATTCCTCGTCGGGTGGATCGACTTCGCTGTGAACCCGGAAAAATCGAACTCGAACTCGATGACAGCTCCGTTGTTCGTGCGAGATCCGTCATCATCGCAACAGGCGCTCACTACCGAAAACTTGATGTTGAGAATCTTGAGAAGTTTGAGGGCGTCGGCGTTCACTACGCCGCGACACCCGTTGAAGCCGCGCTCTGTTCGAACGATGGTGTAGCCGTCGTTGGCGCAGGGAATTCTGCAGGCCAAGCCGCCATGTACCTGTCAGAACACTCAAGCCACGTTTACTTGATTGTTCGCGGCAACGATTTGCGCAAGTCGATGTCCGAATACCTCGCAACCCGCATTGAAGCTTCTCAAAAAATTTCGGTGCACACTCAGTGCGAAGTGACCAAGCTTCACGGCTCACGCTACTTAGATGAAGTTACCTGGCGCGATAAGGCCGGCGAAACGCACTGTCACCGCATTGGTAATATCTTTCTAATGCTCGGCGCTTCACCCAACACAGAGTGGCTCAAAGGTTGTCTAGATCTCGATGAGAAAGGCTTCGTTGTTTGCAACCAACCAGGCTCTCCGTTTGAAACATCGCTCCCGGGCGTTTTCGCCGTCGGCGATGCTCGCTCAGGCTCAATTAAGCGTGTCGCATCCGCAGTCGGTGAAGGCTCAGTCGCTATCTCCTCAGTCCATTCATATCTCTCAAAAAAAGGGCGCACCTCATGAGTTCTTCTTCGAGTCCGAAAGAAGTCGAGATCACGCTAACACTAGGCGACCAGCGCGCGGTTGTTTCATCTCTCGGCGCTTCGCTTCGTCGCTACTTTTTGGTCGGACCAAAAAACGAGTGGGATATCGTTTGGCCCTACACCGGGAGCCAGAATAAAAAAGGCGGGCAAGGCGATGTTCTTGTTCCGTTTCCAGGTCGCATTAAGCAGGGCCAGTACAAGTTTCAAGGCAAGCCGTACACGCTAGAGAAAAACGATAAAGAAGGCCCAAACGCCATTCACGGATTTTTAAGATCTCAAACTTTCGATGTCGTAAGCCAGAAGGATTCAAGCGCAAGTTTCCGTTTTGAAATGCGCGCAAACGATTTCGGCCCTCGCGGTTATCCGTTTTCTCTTTCGGTGACGATCTCGTATGAGCTTGAAGCTTCGGGGCTGAAGACTTCATATTCAATTCAGAACACTGGAGACTCCGATGCGCCGGTCGCAATCGGGTTCCACCCCTATTTTTGCGCAGCTTCAGGCGATCTCGCTTCGTGGTCGGCAAAAATCCCGGCACGCAAGTTCATCGAGTTCGAAACACTCGTCCCTACAGGCCGCGTCCTTTCCGTCGAAGACACTGCTCTCGATTTCAGGACGAATCGCACTCTCGGCGATCACGCTTACAACGCTTGCCTCGCGCAACTTGATCGCGACGAACGCGGCTTCGCACACGCGACGCTCTCGTCAGCCGACGGTAAAAGCTCCGTGCGCCTCACGCTCGATCAAACCTTTGACTACATCGTGATCTATACAGGCGACGCAATCGCCGCACCCCACGCCCGCCAAGCCTTCGCCATCGAACCCATGACCTGCGCCCCCGACGCCTTCAATCACGAAGGCTGGGGCACCAAAACGCTCAAGCCTGGAGAGACTTTCACCGGCTCCTACTGGGTTAAGGGCGAACGCGCTTGAAACGCAATTTCAGACAAATTCTTACGGCTTGTTCAGTAGCTTCTTTTTTTCAGCATCGAACTCTGCTTGAGAGAGAATTCCTTTTTTTCTCAGCTCATCCAGTCTGACTAGTTCGCTATATGTATCGCGCTTTTCTGATGCCGTATCCGTCGACTGATTCAGCTTATCCGCTCTGCTGTTGTCTCCGTCCTCAGGAAATGGGAGTGCCTGAGAGCGGATGGCGATCGGGTCATTTTTATCGAGCAATTTGAATCGATATTCAACCGACGCAAAGTGAAAAGGATAAGCCGGTGTCGACTTGATTTCGAGCGGCACAACGACTTTATTGTTTTTCACGGCAAGCTTATTGGCCTCTTCTTGAACTTCACCCTTTAGAGTCTTTGATGGTCCGAAGCCGGGACTCGTATCTGACTTCGATATGATATACGTGTCGTCAGCTACTTTAGCGACCTTTGCAGTCGCACAACC
>CAJYOV010000233.1 GCA_913776405.1 Pseudobdellovibrionaceae bacterium | reverse complement strand
GATGTTTTGGAATATTGGGCTGGGCTCGGTTATTACTCGCGTGCAAGAAACCTGCATAAGTCGGCACAGGCTCTTCACGAAAAAGGGTTTCCGAAAACGTTTTCGGAATTGATCGAGTTTCCAGGCTTCGGCCCTTACACGGCTCGCGCAGTCTCAAGCCTCGCGTTCGATGAAAAGACCGGCGTTCTCGATGGAAACGTGATCCGAATTCTCTGTCGCGTCTACGGTCTTTCTGTCGAGTATTGGAAACCTGCGGGCCGCGATGTCTTACAAGCGATTGCGGACAAACTCGCGCAACACGAGGCCCCGGCCGACTTGAATCAAGGCATGATGGAGCTTGGCGCGACTGTCTGCACTCCGTTGTCGCCTGCGTGCCTTCTCTGTCCGTGGAGTGACCGATGCATCGCCCGTAAAACCGATCTCATCTCCGAGCTGCCGCTGAAAAAACCACGCAAAGAGCGCGAGCTTTGGCTCTGGCGGCCAGAGATCTGCATCAAGAAAAACAGCGTTTATCTCGAACCGAATGCGTATGCGCCCTTTCTCAAGGGACATCTTCTCCCGCCTGGATCGGTCAAAAGACTTAACGCGAAACCGAAACACTTCGCTTTCAAGGGCACAGTCACTCATCATGATATTTTCGTAGACACGAAAAAAGCAGAGACGTCCGCAGCGACCGCTTCCAAGTCGAAAAACGGAAAGTGGGTTGAACTGAAAAACTTGAAGCGAGAGATCCCCGTTTCACTGATCAGAAAAGCGATCGAATCCGCTCTCGAGGTCGAGGAAAATTAATCTTCTCCCGGAGTTCTGCCATGCGCGCGAGCCACTTGATCGTTGCTCTTTTTCTTTCTGGCCTCTGCGCCTGTTCTTCAAAACCGACAGTTGCGGTCC
The DNA here is from genome assembly GCA_913776405.1 of Pseudobdellovibrionaceae bacterium. GTDB lineage: Bacteria > Bdellovibrionota > Bdellovibrionia > Bdellovibrionales > JAMPXM01 > CAJYOV01. The sequence goes on along the minus strand of CAJYOV010000233.1, from coordinate 3,666 downwards.
CGCCAGGATTGAACTCGGGCTCAAGCTCGCCTGGTGAACCGAAAGTGGTCACTCCAACGCTGCCTCCTTTGACGATCACGGAAGCGTCTAAGACAACACCGGCTTTGATTGCTCGTCCTGTGACGTCACACGGGGACAATCGCGAGCCGAAGTTTTCACCGGACGGCAGCAAGCTTCTCTATCTGAGTTCACACCGCTCGTCGCATCGCCAGTCACAGGTTTACGAACTCGATCTGCTTCGAAGCACTGAACGTCGCGTGACGTTTCACGATGGCGACGACGAAGGTATTTCATGGGCGAACGCGCAGTGGTTCACCTATTCTTCAAATACCGATGAAACAAAAGAAGGCGCGCAAGCGTTCGAGCGACTCAAGAATATCGCGGATTCGAAAGTCGTCGCGACTTCGCCAGGTCTGAGCGGCACTGAAATTTACCTGCAGCGTCTCGACGGTCGAGAAATCCATCGCCTCACAGAGTCTCCGGGGCAGGATTCAACGCCCGACGCTGATCCCACTTCAAACGGAAGCCGCATCGTTTTTGTCTCCACTCGCGACAATGGTGCAAAGCTCTTTCTTCTCGATCGGAAAGGGGTTCGCAAAATCAGTGACGGCACTGACGATCACCCCGCCTTTCGCGCAGACGGAAAAGCGCTGGCTTGGGAACGCCTCGAAGCTGATGGCAAGAAGAGCCGTCTTTACGTTAGCGAGAACCTGAAAACCGCTGCAGCACTCACGTCAGAAGGATTTCGAGATCGACAGCCAGCTTGGCACTCGAAAGCAGACGCGGTTCTCTTCTCATCGAATAGAGGCGGCTCGAAATTCGATCTTTATCTGTTCGACCGTAAAGCGCAGTGCTTAAAGCGCCTAACGAACGGTGGATTCGACGCGTTCTATCCCGCAGTCAGCCCGGATGGCAGTAAGATCGCTTTCGTTGTGCCCGGTCCAAACGGCCTCAACCAGATTTATCTGATGGAAGACCGGTCCGCTTCACTCCCGTGCAAATAAATTCAGTGCACGAGATCGAGCGAAAAGCGCCTAGTCTGAAGTCGAGGTTGCTCTCGGCTGAGGTGCTCGCTACGCTTAATTTATGAAGAACAAAATCCTCGCCTTTGCAGTTCGCAGTTTGGTTTTCGGTGTCTCGGTTTTCGCAGTTGCTCAGACACAAGCTGCGCCGATCCCCGCAACGTCGACATCGAAGTTAGTTTCACCTCAGCTTGGTCTCTATCGCTCGCCGATGGGCTTTCAAGTAACAAACGGCGGATCAGGCTGGGTTCATGCCGAACCACCTAAAGGCAACAAGTACATCGTGACGATGTACAAGGCGCCAACAACAGCGCAACCAGGTTCTGTCGCGGATCAAATGCGAAATGATCTCTCGGCGAAAGGCTCGGTCGTTGCCTCAGCTCCAAAAATGAAAGCCGGTTCACCAGCAACACTCACTGTGCGAGTCGACGAACTTCCAAAAGACATCGCGATCGACAAATACATCCAGAAATGGATGAAAGAATATCCACGTTACGGATTCGACGTTCTAGGCTCGAAACCTTTCGTTCAGAATAGGCAGCGTGGTTACGTTCTCGATCTCGTGAATCGCGAACAAGGCAAACAGCTTCGCCAAGTCGTCTTCTTGAAAGAAAAGAAAGCGGTGATTTTGACGTGCCGTGATCGAATCGCATCTTTCCAAGAGAACTTGAAAGGCTGTAACCAAATCGTTCGTACTTTCACTTGGTAATCAGCGGGTTGTTAGTCGAAGAAACGGCCAAAAACTGGCCAAGGAAAGGGCGCACATGAAGTTCAAAACATTGGTTGGATTCTTTGCGCTCTCTTTGTCGCTCGTCGGTCTTACCGGCTGCAATTCCATGTCGAAAAAGAATTGCGAAGAAGCGAATTGGGAAAACGTCGGCCGGTATGACGGAAGCCAAGGTCGCCCGCTAAAAGACTACGAGCTCGCGAAGTCTCAGTGCGAGGTGTTCTCGCGAGCGCCAGACGAAGTGGCCTACATGAGAGGGTACCAAGATGGCCTTCTCACTTACTGCACGGAGCGAAACGGCGAAATTCTGGGCCGCACAGGTTCGCGCTACTTTGAAAACTGCCCTGATCATTTAAAATCAAAATTCTTACGCTCTTATCGCTACGGACTTAGTCAGTTCCGAGCACAGATGAACCGCGACAGCTACGAAGCGTTCCGCAACCAAAAGGAAGCCGACACACTCACTTCCGGCGAGAAGGCCTCATCGATCACTCAGTAAAATCTGAAACTGACGAAGCTTCGAAAATAAAAAAGGCGACTAAGAAGTCGCCTTTTTTATTTTTCTGGTTTTTCGCTCTGGCTTTGCCTCTTCGACTCAAGCGCCTAACAAAGCGGCGCTCGTGATCGAATTCTGAATCAACCGCCGAAGAGTTTCTTGAAGAAGCTTGATACCTTCTTGCCTAGCGATTGCGGAGGTGGCGTTGGTCCGCCTTTGCCGTCGCGACGGCCCTTGCCGCCTTTTCCGTGAGGGCCGCTTGCACGTTTCTCACCAGGCTTGATCGTTACCGCACCACCTGGGCGCGAGTTCAAATCACCGCCGCGGTGTGGACGACGTGGTTGATCTCCCCGCGCCTGACCGTTGCCGTTTTGCGTTTCACGAGCTTGGCGCGGCTGGTTGCGATCACCTTTGCCGTTCGGACGATTGCGGTTCTGGTTGCGTTCGCCGCGTGGTCCCCCCTGCTGAGTTGGCTGACCTTCACCCACTGCTGCTTGGACCTCTGGACGTGGCCCGCGCTCTGGGCGATCGCCGCCGCGACCTTCTTTACGATCAGCGCCACGTGGTGGGCGGCCTTCTTGACGACGACCACCGCGGTCATCACGACGAGGGCCGCGATCGCCACCGCGACCACCGCCATCACGTGGACCACGCGAACCGCGATCCGAAGGCATTGCTTTGAATTCTTTTACGAGCTGCTGCTCGTCCAAGTAATCGGTTGCGAGTTTGTGTTTCAAGTAACCTTCAACGCGTGAAAGGGCGTCGACGTCACGGTCGCTTACAAGCGAGAACGCGATCCCTTTTGCACCTGCACGACCCGTACGGCCGATGCGGTGAACGTAGTTTTCTGGATCATCCGGCAGCTCAAAGTTCACGACCATGTCGACGCCTTTGATGTCGAGGCCGCGAGCTGCAACATCTGTCGCAACGAGGATGTTGTTGTTGCTGTCGCCTTTGAACTGCTCCATCACGCGCGTACGCTGTGATTGAGTCATTAACGACGAGATACCCACCGCTGGATGACCGTTGTCCGTTAGGAACTGAGCGATACGTGGAACGTTCATCTTGAAGTTCGAGAACACGATCGTTTGACGTGGCTTGTGCACGTTCAAGAGTGACAAAAGGTGCGGGCCTTTTTCTTCTTGGCCGACGTGGAAGATCTTGTCGTCGACGTTGTCTGCTTTCGCTTGATCGCGAGAGACGTTCACTTCGACCGGGTTTGCGCCGAATTGGTAAGCCGTGTTCAAAACGTCGAGGTTCAAAGTTGCCGAAAACACGAGGAACTGGCGCTCTTTCGGAACGCGCTGAAGGATGAACTTCATGTCGTCTTTGAAACCCATGTCGAACATGCGGTCGGCTTCATCGAAGATGATGGCGCGGACTTGCTTCAGATCTACAAAGAAAACCTGGTTGATCTGAAG
>CAJYOV010000232.1 GCA_913776405.1 Pseudobdellovibrionaceae bacterium | reverse complement strand
CTGGCGCCGGTGCGCTTTGCGGTCGACACGATTTCACGGGTAGAGGCATCGAGGATCCGGTGGTCAAACGCCTTGAGGCGGATACGGATATTCTGGCCGTTCATTCGTCTTGTCCTTGTTCTTTATTATTGATTTCCGCACGCGGAAATACATGAACCTAGTTAATCGTGGCGCCGCAGATTTTCAAAAATCGAGAGGAATGCGAAAGGCGCACCCCAATCATTTCAGTAGTCTGTATTGCGAAATCACCGGGACTCGCAAGCCGTTGCGAATCCAGCGGTGAACGTAAGTGCGCGTTTACGCGCTTTCACCGAAATTTTCAAGCACTAAAAGTGCAGCGCCCATACGCTTTTTCATCAAACGGCTGACGGCGGTGTTTTTGCACCGCCGTCAGACATAATTTCAAACGTCGAGATTACTCGATGATCGAAGCAACGATGCCGGCGCCGACGGTACGGCCGCCTTCGCGGATAGCGAAGCGCAGCTTTTCTTCCATCGCGATCGGAACGATCAGCTCGACTTCAACAGTGACGTTATCGCCAGGCATAACCATTTCCGTGCCTTCTGGAAGCGAAACGATACCGGTAACGTCAGTCGTACGGAAGTAGAACTGCGGACGGTAGTTCGTGAAGAACGGCGTATGACGGCCGCCTTCTTCCTTCGTCAGGATGTAGGCTTCTGCCATGAACTTCTTGTGCGGCTTGACAGAACCTGGCTTGCAGAGAATCTGGCCACGCTCAACGCCATCGCGCTGTACGCCACGAACCAGAGCACCGATGTTGTCGCCAGCCTGGCCCTGATCGAGCAGCTTGCGGAACATTTCAACGCCCGTAACAGTCGTCTTCGACGTCGCGCGGATGCCGACGATTTCGACTTCTTCACCAACCTTGACGATACCGCGCTCAACGCGACCCGTCACAACCGTACCACGACCAGAGATCGAGAACACGTCTTCGATCGGCATCAGGAACGGCTGGTCGATCGGACGCTCAGGCGTCGGGATGTAGGCGTCAACCTGAGCCATCAGCTCGCGGATTGCGTCTTCACCGATCTTCTTGTCGGAATCTTCGAGAGCGGCCAGCGCCGAACCCTTGACGATCGGAATGTCGTCGCCTGGGAAGTCGTAGGACGACAGAAGTTCGCGAACTTCAAGCTCGACGAGCTCGAGAAGTTCCGCGTCGTCAACCTGGTCGACCTTGTTGAGGAATACGACAATCGCCGGAACGCCAACCTGGCGAGCAAGCAGGATGTGCTCGCGCGTCTGCGGCATCGGGCCGTCAGCAGCAGAGCAAACCAGGATCGCGCCGTCCATCTGGGCAGCACCGGTGATCATGTTCTTCACGTAGTCGGCGTGGCCGGGGCAGTCAACGTGAGCGTAGTGACGGTTCGGCGTCTCATACTCAACGTGTGCCGTCGAAATCGTGATACCACGAGCCTTTTCTTCAGGAGCGGCGTCGATCTGGTCATACGCCTTGAACTCGCCGAAGAACTTCGTGATCGCTGCCGTCAGAGACGTCTTGCCGTGGTCAACGTGACCGATCGTGCCGATGTTGACGTGCGGCTTCGTCCGCTCAAACTTGCTCTTTGCCATGTGAATTGCTTCCTGTGAACGTGAAGTAGTTTCCCCGGCGAACCGGTTTGGTGTCGCCGTTTAAGGCTTTGTAACCGAATGCGCAAGACTTAATTGTCAAGGCACCGAATCCACAGCCGAAAGCGGCAGGATTGGCGCCATATGGGGATCTTCATCCGCGTTATCAACCACTTTAATGGCGAGCGGAGCGCCGCAGCGGCACTTACTCTTTACGCTCCTACGATTCATGTCATATTGCAAAACGAAGTCGCCAGGGGGAAACGGCGATTTGAAAAGGACTCTCGCAATCTCAACACCTCTTTCGGCGTCGCGTCTTGCGCGGCCCTCGAGCATACGCTTCGGGATATAGAATGGAAATCTTCACAGCAGCAGGCTTCACAGCCTTTCTACAGGTCATTGCCATAGACCTGGTTCTCGCGGGCGACAACGCCATCGTCATCGGCCTTGCCGCAGCAGGCCTCCCGGCTCATCTGCGCCGCAAGGCCATCCTTGTCGGCATTATTGCCGCCACCGTATTGCGCATCGCCTTCGCGGCATTGACCGTGCAGCTCCTCGCCATCGTCGGACTTCAGCTTTTCGGCGGCCTCCTGCTCGTTTGGGTGTGCTGGAAGATGTGGAGCGAACTGCGCGAACAAAATTCCTCGGGCGCAGACACGGTTACCGATGAGGAGGCCGATCTGACCAAGGGTCACAAGACCTTCTTCCAGGCGGCCACCCAGATCGTCATTGCTGACGTATCCATGTCGCTAGACAATGTTCTGGCCGTTGCCGGTGCTGCGCAGGACCACGTGACGGTTCTCATTATCGGGCTCGTCGTGTCGATCGCACTCATGGGCCTTGCCGCCAACCTCGTCGCTAAGCTGCTCCACCGTTATCGCTGGATTTCCTATGTCGGCCTCGCTGTCATCGTCTATGTAGCAGCGAACATGCTGTACCATGGCGGATTGGAAGTCTGGCCTTACCTACAGCCTTACTTCAGCTGACGCGAGAAGCGATCGCTCTCATATTGGAGAGCCCGAATACCGTATTTCGGGCTTTTCATTCCGGCTTCGGATGCATCGCCTGCGTGCGCGTTTATTACTATTGATTCTTCTTACGAGCGACTATCGCTTGGCAAGAGGCAAGCCAATGAATTTGCCTATCCGATCTGATAATTTCCGTCAGCTTCGCGCAAGCATAAAAGATCATTACTTTAGATGTAAAAAATAATCAGAAGGATGCCTGAATCAATGGCTTATGACTGGTCCGGCGGCCGCACACGGCGCTTTCGACAGTTAAAGATCGGCGCAGCACTCACCTTCATCCTGCTGGCCTTACTGGTCGTGCAGTTGCTTTATACCGCAACGAGCTGACCATCCTGAGTTCTCACGACCTGTAGCGACAGCACAGACGTAAAGCAGACGCATTTGGCCTCAACCATTTACGTCACTGCCGATGCCCCAACCAGACCCGCAAAACAGCGCTGCGAATCCAAATTGGCAATACCGCGCCCGGGTTTGGACAATACGAAGCGCAGGCGATAAGGCCGCAGCCATACTCACTCTGATTCTGCTGACGGAATGGAATCACGTTGCCGAAGGTGGGCGTAGCAAAGAGCGACATCGACCGGTGATCGCTCAACAACATCAAATTAAAAAAGCGGGAAAATTGGAGCGGGTAGCGGGAATCGAACCCGCGTATTCAGCTTGGAAGGCTGCTGC
>CAJYOV010000231.1 GCA_913776405.1 Pseudobdellovibrionaceae bacterium | reverse complement strand
AAACAGTCTCTGAAGCTGCCCTGTGAGTTTGATCACGTTCAAATTTTTAGAGCTTTGAACTGCGAAATCCTGCGCCGATCGTAAGCCTGAAATATCAGATCATGACGAATCAAGTGATCGCGTTTCAGCCGCTTCGTCTCAAGGACCCTCAAACCGAGCGCTTTCGTACTTCAATCTCGAAACCGGCAAACTCTTACGGAGGCAGCGTCTCGAGCTCTGAGAAAATTCGGCAGCGATCAATAAACGGTGAATGACAACTACAGCACTGAGCGGGGTTGGGCTGAATTTAGCGTCCGTTGACAAGATCGTCTTCGGACTTTGCTTGGCGGGCGAGAACTTCACGAATCTCGTCTGCCGTGTGAAGCTTGCCTTTACCAATCCCTGGACAAAACGCTTCGACGTCTTTTTTCCAGGATTTGGCGTTCATCACTTCGGGCCAAAAAGGCCAAGTGCGACATTGATCGGGGCGACCTTCATAAACGCCACAGCGGTTTTTGCCTTCAAGGAAGATGCAATCGCCGCTTTTCAATTCTTCTTTTAATCGCCAGAGACCTTCGACTTTTTCGCAGTACTGATCCATGAAGTCTTTTGTCTTCATGTTCAGAGTCTTGGCCATGCGCACACGATCGGCGCCTGTCATGTAGACGTTGCCGTACTCTCCGTGGGAAACGCAGCATTTGCCTGAGCCTTGGCACTCAAAACGAACGCCTTTTTCCCACCACTCGGGTTTCGGTTTCGGGGCAGCTTTTGCGACTTTCGATGCAGATGCTTTTGCCATTTAGAATTCGCTTATACGGTTGCAGGTTTTTTTGCGAAGCCGTTCGTCACCATCGCCCAGCCGCACATCTTAAAGAGAATGCGTGCGCCTACGTTGCCGTCCCAATCGCTCTCTGGCGATTCGGCTTCAGCCACTTCCGTGAGATCGAGGCCCACAATTTTACGACCGCTTTCAGCTACTGTCGCAAAAAGCGTGAGCGCCTGATCGAAGCTCAAGCCACCTGGAACAGGAGTGCCTGTGCCAGGGCAAAGATCCGGTGAAAGACCATCAATGTCGAACGAGATATGCACGTTCTTCGGGAGGTGCGACACGATCTCATCGCAGATCGTTTGCCAAGACTCGCCCTTGTTGAGGCGACGCTTCGTCAGCGGATCGAAATACGTTTTCACGCGATCAGAGTTTTTCTGGATGTAGTCGTATTCACCGGGTGAGAAATCGCGAATGCCGACTTGAACAAGCTTCTTCGGGCGAATCTTTTCCATCACGTTGTGCATGATCGATGCGTGCGAGTGATTGTAACCTTGGTAAGCATCGCGAAGGTCGGCGTGCGCATCGACATGAAGAATACCGACATCGCCATTGTACTTTTCAGTGACCGCTTTGATGAGCCCAAAGGGCGTTGAGTGATCGCCACCTAGCACAGCCGGAATCGCACCTTGATCCAAAACCGCTTTTGCTTTTTGGAAGACCCAGTCGTTCACCATGTTCGAAGCCGTATTGATTTCAGCCTGAAGTTTTTTGGGCTCAGCGTCTTCTTCGCGGCCATCTTCGATCGCTTGAACAATGACTTTCGCTTTCTTTTTCAGATCGCGACCCATCTTTGCGATTTCTGCTGACTCAGGCTCCATGTAGTAGCCGGCCATGTAGGCATCGCCTGTCTCAATGTCGAAGAGATCAACTTGATAACTTGCTCGCAGGATCGCACCTGGACCGCGTGAAGCGCCGTCGCCGTACGAAGTCGTGACTTCCCACGGGACGGGGATGAGTTGAAGTTTGCTTTCTTCCTTCGTGAAAGGGAGGCCGAAAATACCGTCGGACGTAGCAGTGCTATTGGGATCAAAACTCATAATTACGTTATCTCCGCTGGGCCGTTTGGCCCGAATTACTACCACGACTCGCACGCGCCGCTGCAGAAAAAAGTGGCGCCAGGGTCAAGACTTGCGCTTTCCCGAGCGTTGGCTACAGTGGAGGGCACTTTTAAGGGAGATTTTCTCGGATGAATTCTAAACGGATATCGAACGCGACAGCTCAGATCCTATCTGCTTTCGGCCGCTCGCTCGTTCTCGGTGCAACTGCACTCGTAATCGGCGCGTCTCAGGCTTCCGCTCAAAAAACTCATGGGAACCCAAGCGCGCCACAAAAAGGAACGTTTACCGTAAATTTGGGTCTCGAGCCAGAAACGCTGAATCCAATCACCTCTTCTGACCGCTACGGATCTGATGTTCACGTCTACATCCTTGATTCACTGATGGATGTCGATCCCGATACTTATGAAGAGTACCCCATGCTCGCCGAGAAGGCGGAAACGTCTAAAGACGGAAAGCAATTTACGTTCACGCTTCGC
>CAJYOV010000230.1 GCA_913776405.1 Pseudobdellovibrionaceae bacterium | reverse complement strand
ATGGTCAAACCCAGCGCAGCTCTCTGATTTGAAGCTCGAGCTCGCACAGGTGAACGGCTCATCGAAACAAGTCGTGCACTCCGTCTCGCTTTCCGGTCGTGAGACGCAATACATTTATGACGTCGCTGCCCCAGGCGACTACGAATGGCGAGTGAGCGGCGTTGGCGCTAATGCACAAATCGATTTGCCTGGCACATTTACGGCCTTCAACGCGTCGACCGCAACGGACCTTTCTCCACCGGTTCTGCTGAAGCCGGCCAATAATGAACGACTTCCAACCGAAACCGTTCGCGCAAGCGGACTCTTCCTGGTTTGGAAACCCGTCCAAGATGCGGTTGGCTACAAAGTCACGATTAAGTCTTCAAAGGGCAACTTCACGCGCGACTCTCAAACCAACTCTTTGAACGTGACTGATTTCGGTCGTGGCGAGATCGCTTGGTCAGTCGTCGCCGTGGCCGAAGACAAATCGCTTTCAAAGGCGTCAGACACCTGGCGATTCCGTGTCGATGAAGTGCGCACGATCGAGTGGACAAACGTCACTCAGCCAGACGTCTTCTGGTATGTCGGTCAATCGCCCCAAGCCGATCTTTTCTGGTCGACCAAAAACCTAGAAGAAGTCAAATCCTGGCGCCTGCGCTGGGCTCATGTCGGTGAACTTTTGAGCGAGCGCCAATGGGTCAGCGTTTCTTCAGGCAAGACGTCGCAAACGTTTCCGAAAGATGATGATTACAACGTCGAGCTGGAAGGTTTGAACGCAGCGGGCATTCCGATCGCTAAGTCTTCGCGACGAACGCTTGAAGTGAAGCTCCTGCCGACACCAACAGCGCCAGTTTTCGCTGGCGAAAGCCCTGCGGCCCCAATCCAAGCGCGAGGCTCTGGCGACGCCGATTTCGCTTGGAAACCCGTCGAGCGCGCTGTCTCATACGCCATTCGACTCACGTCAGCGACGGGCCGAGAACAAGAGTTTGAAACTGCGCAGACAAAATCGCGACTTGATCAGTTGAACCCGGGCAACTACACGCTCGTTCTCTTCGCGAAAGACTCGTATGGTCGTCGCAGCCCCGCAAGCCTGCAGAGAGCCGTGACGGTGCCGCCGTTCAATGATCGTCGCGCGCCGAAACTAAAATCCGTTAAACTCAAAAACTAGGAACTGGCCCACTCCGCTGCGCTTGTGCGCCGTTGGCAAAGCCGTTGCTTTGACCCATAGTCCATGACCAAGACATGTCCTTATTGCTCCGTAGGCGGTTCACCGTCCGCATCTCAGCCGAAGATCATCAAAGCCGGCTTCTTTCGTAGGAAGTCCGACTCACGGATCATCCAGCGCTTCAAATGCTCTGGCTGCTCGAGGTATTTCTCAAACGCCTCTTTTCATCCAGCATTTGGGCAAAACAAAAGACAGATGAACGATCGATTGCGAAAGCTCATCTGTTCGGGTGTCTCGCTTCGGAGATCAGCGATCTTACTTCGCATCAGTCGAACGACGGTAAAGAGAAAATTCGAGTACTTGGGTCTTCAGGCAAAGCGTGAATTAAAAGAGATGAATCTGAAATACACACCGTGCGACGAAGTGCAGTTCGACGATCAAGAAACTTTTGAGCACACAAAGTGTAAGCCGCTCTCCATCACCCTTGCAGTCGATTCTAAGACGAGGCGGATTTTAGGCTTTGAGGTCTCAAAGATGCCAGCAAAAGGGCATCTCACGAAGATCGCGCTCAAGAAGTATGGGAAGAGAAAAGACGAAAGAGCAGCCGGAAGAAAGAAGCTCTTTGAGACGCTGAAACCGCTCGTGCTCCCAACCGCGAGATTTAAATCCGACGAGAACCCGCACTATCCTAAAGATTTAAAAGCCGCGTTTCCGAAATGCGTCCACCAAACCTTTAAAGGCGAGCGTGGTTCGATTGTCGGGCAAGGAGAACTTAAGAAAGTTCGATTTGATCCGCTCTTTTCACTCAACCACACCTGCGCAATGACGAGAGCGAACATGAATCGTCTTTTCAGAAGAACGTGGTGCACGACCAAACTCCCCGAAAGATTAGAAGATCACTTCGCCATATATGCGGTTTACCACAACTCTCGGCTGAACCCGGCCCCATACAAACGCAGGTAGGTGGGCCAGTTCTCGAAAAGTAAGGCGCTGAGCTTTACACCATTAAGCCACAGCCCCGCTCCGAGAGACCGATGGGTAAGTGCGGGTCTTCTTTTGTTCTGTGAATCATCAGGAACAATCTCGCTGATCACGATGACAAATCGTTCAAAAATGGAGCTGAACTCTGGATACAAGATTTCATCGAGCTAACGTGATCTCTAGTTGCAGGCCGGTTCAAGATCGAATCGGCTCTCATTCAAGGAGTTTTACGTATGGCAGTCGCACAAGTTTCAGGTGTTCAACTCGATGCTCAACCTACCGTTCACTGGCGTTCGGTCGCAGCTGGCGTCATTTTGTCGCTCATCACGATGTTCGCACTCACGGGTCTCGGCATGGCCTTCGGTGGCGGCGGTCTCGATGAAGATTCGACTCTTCGCGGTGCCTTGACGTTCGCAGGCCTTTGGACTCTGGGTTCTGCTCTCGTTTCAGTCTTCGTTGGCGCCTACTTCTCGTCTCGTCTCGCAGCGAACCAAAATGCACGCGTCGGTTCGATTCAAGGTACGATCGTAGCGGCTCTCGTGCTTGCGGTCGTTCTCTGGCAAGCGACAGCTATGGCAGGCTTCATGGGCCGCTCAGCCGCTCGTCTCGTAGGTGGCGCAGCAGTCGTTGTCGGTGCAGGTGCAAAAGCAGCCGCTGACTCGAACGTTGTATCGGAAATCGCTGAAGACGTCATGGGCGATCTCAACGTTGAGCCCGCTCAAGTTCAAGTCGTGGCAACAGGTGTTGCGACACGTCTCGCTCGTGGCAACACAGAAGCCGCTAAAAACTACCTCGCTCGTCAAACAGGTTTGACTCCTGACGAGGCGGACGCACGTATCGCAAACGTACGTGCTCAAGCGGAAACGGCAGCAATTAAAGTCCGTGAAGCTAGCGCTCAAGCCCTTCAATCAACGGGCTGGACGATGTTCTTGACGACAGTTCTTTGCGCAGTCATCGGTATGATTGCAGGTGGTTTGGGCTCACGCTCGAACGCTCGCTACCCGCTTACAGTCACGTCAGACGTGCGTAACGAAAAATTCCGCACTGCTACTGTTTAAGAGACAGTTTAAGATTCAAAGAGAAAAGATTTTGAAAGTCTAAGCGATGCGGATCTTCGTGTCCGTCGTCGCATCGAAGTCGGAATACTCGGTTCGAATCAGGACCGGGATTCCGTCTTCGCCTATCGTTCCACGAACCTTATAAAGACTCAAAGGTTCTGACTTCCCTTTCGCTTCCACATCGCCCGCTTTTTCCATGAGGAACTGGCCTTCGAGGACTTTCGCAGTTACTTCGCTGATGAGAAGGTCTGTGCCGAACGCTTTTGTCGCGGCTTCAATGCGCGCCGCCATGTTCACCGTATCTCCGATGACTGTGTACTCCATCCGCTCGGTCGACCCGATCGTTCCGGAAATTGCGATCCCTGTATGTAGGCCCATTCCGATTTTAATAGGCACTTTGTGCCGC
>CAJYOV010000229.1 GCA_913776405.1 Pseudobdellovibrionaceae bacterium | reverse complement strand
GTGAAGCGGAACGTTTTCAAGAGTTGATGGTTAACATGGTCGTTTCGCTTGGTCTCGGAATGATGTTTATCTTCCTTGTACTTGCGTCACTCTACGGGTCGTTCATCACGCCAGTGACGATCATGTCGGTCATTCCACTCGCGGGTGTCGGCGCGTTCTTGGCGCTCTTTATTACGCGTTCGAGCTTCGACCTCTTCTCGATGATCGGCTGTGTGATGTTGATGGGTCTTGCGACGAAGAACTCGATTCTCCTTGTCGACTTTACGCTCGAACGGATGCGTGAGGGTGTTAACCGTTTCGATGCTCTCTTACAGGCAGGTGAAGCGCGTTTACGACCGATCATCATGACAAGCTTGGCGTTAATTGCCGGCATGGTTCCGGTCGCGATCGGCTTAAACGAAGCTTCAAAGTCACGGACGAGCTTAGGTATCGTCGTCATCGGCGGTACGATCAGTTCGACGATTCTGACTCTCGTCGTGATTCCAGCTGTTTTCTTGTATGTCGACCGCTTCCAAGAATGGTTCTTAAAACTGTATCACCGCGTCTTCGGCGAAGATAAGTTTGTCGTCGAATAAGGGTTGGCAGCGTTCGCTGCCGCCCACTCACTCGGCGTATTCACGTTGATGAGCCATTTTTCAGGCCCGGCTCCTAGCTCCAGAAAATCACACTTCTTCAACGTTGCTATCGGGCCGCGCAGCCCGAGCGCGACGTTCGCTTTTAGCTTCGAGAGTGCGGTCGGCGTCCAAATCGCGAGAAGCGGTTCGGGCGTTCCATCTTCATGGCCGTAGCAGGTGATCTCGGGCTCAGGTTTGTGAGAGGTATGGGCTTCGACGAGATTTCTCAAGCAGGCGGCGTTTGCGGAGGGGAAGTCGCACGCAACGGCAACCCAAGTGGCGTGCGGATCAACCTCATGCGCAGCTAAAAGCGCTGAGGCGGGGCCAATCGAAGAGGACTCGTCGAAAAGGGTTTCGAGCGAAAGGCGTTCGCTCTCCTTTAGAAGATTTGGTTCGCGCCTGACTGATAGAGAAATCGAATCGACTTGTGCTTCGCGAAAAGCGAGCGCGAGGCGTTCAATCAAAGTGCGCCCTTCGATTTGAAGGAGCGCCTTTTCTTGTTTCATGCGCGAGCTTTGCCCGCCCGCGATGATGAGGCCCTTCACTTAAGCTTTTACCGTACGAACTTCAGAGGCCTCGCCTTCACGACGGGCAACGGCTTCCGAAGCGGGTGCGAGAGACACGATGATCGTTTTATATGAGGGCGTGTTGCTCTTCGGAATAGAGTCTCCGATTGGGATGAGCACGTTCGTCTCCGGATAGTACGCGGCCGCACAACGTCTTGGGATATCGTACTTTACGACCATGAACTTTGGAGCCGTTCGTTTTTCGCCTTCAAAATGACTTGTGATATCGATCCACTGACCCTCTTCGAAGCCGCGCTCGTTCATGTCGTGTTCATTCATGAAGATGACGCGTCTGCCGTTTGAAATGCCACGGTAGCGATCGTTAAGGCCGTAGATCGTCGTGTTGAATTGATCGTGGCTTCGAATCGATGTCAGCATGAGTTGATCGGGCTTCATGTCGATTACGCGAATCGGTGCTGCGTAGAAGCGGCCTTTGTCGGTTGCGGTGCGGAAAACTTGAGAGTCGCGGACCGAGTGTGGAAGATAGAAACCGCCGGGTTCTCGCACGCGTTTGTTGTAATCTTTGAAGCCTGGGATTACTGCCTCAATGTGGTCGCGGATGACATCGTAGTTGTCTTCCATCGCTTGCCAATCGACTGCGTCGCGCTTTGCAGGAGTGTTTTTGAAAACGGCGCGCGCAAGGCCGCAGACGATTGCGACTTCGGACTTTTTCGTTTGGTTTTTTCCTGGGCTGAGATTGCCTTCAGACATATGGATCACGCTCATCGAGTCTTCAACCGTCACGAACTGGCGACCTGACTTCTGTTCGTCGATCTCAGTGCGCCCCAGTGCCGGTAGGATCAACGCACGTTTCCCGTGAACGAAGTGAGAACGGTTTGGCTTCGTAGAAACGTGGACCGTCAGTTCCATGTTGCGAAGGGCATCGGCGGTAAAGTCGGTATCCGGAGTAGCTGAGGGGAAGTTGCCACCCATGCCGAAGAACACCTTGGCCTCTTTACGATGCATGGCTTTGATCGCTTCGACGACGTCGAGACCATGTTCTTGGGGCGGGTGAAACTTAAAGCGTTTTTCAATGGCTTCGAGAAGCGGTTTACCGGGTTTTTCGTAGATACCGACGGTGCGGTCACCTTGAACGTTTGAGTGGCCGCGGACAGGGCAGGCGCCTGCGCCCGGTCTGCCGAAATGGCCGCCAAGCAACAGAAGATTCACGACTTGACGAATAGCTTCGACGCCGTGGATTTGTTGTGTGAGCCCCATCGCCCAGCAAACGATCATGGATTTTGAGTTTTGAATGATGTCGGCTGCGGCTTTGATGTGCTCTCTCGTTAAGCCCGACTGTTCGACGATGACATCCCACGATGTCGCGCGAAGATCTTCGATGAAGGCGTCGTAGCCGTCCGTTTTGTTTGCGATGAACCGGTGATCGAAGACGGTTCCCGGGTTTGCATCTTCGGCCGCCAAAAGGTCTTTCATGATGCCCTTGAGCACGGCGATGTCACCGTTTAAGCGCACAGGCAAATGGAGCGCCGAAATCGGCTGCCCTTTTCCAAACCAACGCCAGAAGTGTTGGGGGTGAATGAAGTTCTTCAGGCCCGTCTCGAAGAGCGGATTGATGCTGATGATCTTTGCGCCTCGCGCAGAGGCTTCCGCGAGAGTCGTGAGCATGCGTGGGTGATTTGTGCCTGGGTTCTGACCGATGATCACAATGCAATCGGCATGATCGAAGTCATTGAGAGTAACCGAGCCCTTCCCGATACCGATCGACTCTGTGAGGCCGACCGTGCTGGATTCATGGCACATGTTTGAGCAGTCAGGTAGATTGTTTGTGCCGAAGAGACGAGCGAAAATTTGATAGCAGAAGGCCGCTTCGTTTGAGGTACGGCCAGACGTATAGAAGATCGCTTCATCGGGTGAAGCGAGTGAGTTGAGCTCTTGCGCAAGAATTTGAAACGCTTCGTCCCACGAGATGCGCTCGTAGTGCGTGCCGCCCTCTTTCAAATACATCGGGTGCATCACACGACCGGATTTGCCGATATGATAATCGGACCACTTCGCTAGTTCTTTGACTGAGTGAACTTTAAAGAAGTCTTCGTCGGCTCGAATCGTGGTCGCCTCTTCGGCGATGGCTTTGGCACCATTTTCACAGAACTCAGTCACGGCGCGATGAGTGTCGGGGTCTGGCCATGCGCAGCCCGGGCAATCGTAGCCTTTCATTTGATTGAGGCGGAGCAACTCATGCGTACCGCGAACAACACCTGCTTCGGTGAAGACATGTTTCATAGAAGAGAGAATCGCTGGAATACCGGCGGCGATATCTTTCGGTGTGCCTACGTCGGGCTTTTTATCTTCGAGAGGTATGAGTTCGGGTCTTTTTTCCATGAAGAGGTCCTTCCTTCTGGCCCTGTCGCTAAGTTCAACTGCGGTGGGGTTTCAAATCTTTTTCGATCAAGAGAGTCAGTAGCGGTTCAGCCTGCTGATAAGTCCATTCGATTTCGGGTCCGCGAAGCCAATCGGCGAATTCAGTCTCGGGCAAAGTGAGCGATACTCTCTCTGATTGCGCGTTGAGCGTTGGCGTTTCACCGTTTAGGGTCAGTGAGTAGGTCCACGAGACATCTGGAGCAAGCTTCAATGTTTCAGTTAGAGTCTTCTGAGCCTCGAGGTTGTCGAGATCTTTCGGAGAAAGACGAAAGCGAATTTCTTGGTCATGGATTCGGAGTTTCACTGCAACCGCCAGTCGCCGCTGTAGACGTTGAAACTTGAGCCGCGCAGAAACCCGACCAGTGTGATCTGCATTTCTTTTGCGAGTTCGACCGCGAGGCTCGAAGGTGCACCGACGGCCGCGATGAATTTCAGGCCGGCCATCGAGGCCTTCTGCACAAGCTCGAAGCTAATGCGACCACTCAGCATCAAAACATGACGATCGAGCGGGACAGCGTGCGTTTGGAGTGCGGCGCCAATGATTTTGTCGAGCGCATTGTGCCGGCCGACGTCTTCTTTGAGAGAAACGAGCTTACCATCAGATGTGAACAGGCCCGAAGCGTGAAGCCCGCCGGTGCGATCAAAAACGGCTTGAGCCTCACGGAGCTTTTCAGGCAAAGAGATGAGTGTCTCACGAGTAATTAGTGGCCCTTCTTCACGCGAAGCCGTTCGCGTGAACTTGTTTTGCGTCTTCAGGGCTTCGATCGAAGATTTCCCGCAAACGCCGCAGCTCGACGTGGTGTAAAAGTTCCGTTCAAGACTTTTTAACTGTGACGGCGAAAGCGAGGCGCCCTTCATTGTAACCTTGATCACGTTGCTATGACCGAGATGTGCGAGCGCAGGGCCGCAGTGTTTCACCGATTCGATTTGCTCAGAGGACTCGATGAGACCTTCCGTGAACAAGAAACCCAAAGCTAGGTCGGCATCATCACCAGGAGTACGCATCGTGATCGAAACGCTCTTCTGAGCACGAACGGTCTGGGCAGTGTTATTCGATGAAAGGTAGTCCAGACGAATTTCCAAGGGCTCTTCGACTGCTAGGCGATCATCGAGAAATTGAGTCTCGTTTTCTCGAACACGCAAAATGGAAATTGAAGATGTATTCGTCATGGATCGGACCTCACGTTGACAATGAGCCCGTTTGAGCTTGCGATCAAGTCAAGTAAACGACACGCGAACACGAACGCGTGAAGAGAGGTCTTCGATGGGATTCTTAGATCGTGAAAGTACGGTCGCAAAGCCCGGTTTCAATCGTTGGATGGTTCCACCAGCCGCTCTCGCCATCCACTTAGCAATTGGTCAAGCCTACGCGTTTTCAGTTTTTAATCTGCCGATGACGAAATTGATCGGCATGACCGAATCAGCTCCTGAAGATTGGACGCTCACGACCCTCGGCTGGATCTTCTCTCTTGCGATCGTGTTTCTAGGCCTCTCGGCTGCCTTCGGCGGCACATGGGTTGGGCGCGTTGGCCCGAGAAAAGCGATGCTCGCGTCAGCGGTTTGTTTCGCCTCAGGTTTTTGGATCAGTGCGGTCGGCGTTCATTCGCACCAGCTCTGGCTCATTTATCTTGGCTACGGCGTTGTCGGTGGCATCGGTTTAGGTCTTGGTTACGTTTCGCCGGTGAAGACTTTGATCAGCTGGTTCCCAGATCGGCCGGGTATGGCCACCGGGCTTGCCATCATGGGTTTTGGTGGCGGCGCTATGGTCGGCTCGCCTCTCGCTGTTGCATTGATGGACCACTTCAAGACGCCGACCTCAATGGGTGTCGCCGAGACATTCGCCGTGATGGGCGTGATTTACTTCGTCTTCATGATGTGGGGTGTGATCACGATCCGCGTTCCAGCAGAGAATTGGAAGCCGCCTGGTCATCACGGTGCTGACGACGCGCTTACCAAAAACGCGGCTTCGTCTGAGAAGCTTCAAGTGAGTGTGCAGAACTCCATGAAGACTCCGCAGTTCTATTTTCTGTGGCTCGTTTTGTTTTTAAACGTCACAGCCGGGATCGGAGTTCTCGGTCAAGCTTCAGCTATGAGCCAAGAGATGTTCAAAGGCACGATTACGGCAGCGGCCGCTGCGGGCTTTGTTGGCCTGCTTTCGATCTTCAACATGGCCGGTCGATTCTTCTGGTCTTCACTCTCTGACTACACGGGTCGCAGAAGGATCTACATGGTGTACTTCGCTCTCGGCGCTCTTCTCTATGCGTCGATCCCTACAGTCGGTCACATGCAGAACGTCGTGCTATTCGTTCTGCTTTACGGCGTGATCATGTCGATGTACGGCGCAGGCTTCGCGACGATACCGGCTTACATTTCGGATCTGTACGGCAAAGCAGATGTGAGTGCCATCCATGGGCGGATCCTGACCGCGTGGTCGGCGGCCGGCATCGCGGGCCCAGCCCTCGTGAATTACATCCGCGAAGCGCAGATCGCCGGTGGAACACCGCCAGCAGAAGCTTACTCGTTTACGATGTATCTGATGGCGGCGCTTCTCGCCGTCGGCTTTGTCTGCAACTTCCTCATCAAACCCGTCGATCCCAAATTCGCTTCTGCCAACCTGAAGTAAGAGGAGACACCGATGAAAAACATCGAGACAACAAAATCGACGAATCCACCCTCAATCGTCGTACTCATCGCGTGGCTCTGGGTCGGCTTTCCGCTCACCTGGGGCCTCTGGGAAACCTTCCACAAAACACTCGAGCTCTTTAAGTAATCACCGACTTAAAACGGGTAGACGTGGACGAAAGTTCCGGCGGGGATTTCGTCTTCGGGACTCGCGTCGATTTTGATCCACGAGTTGGCGGTGAGCAGTGGGCGCGTGATGGAGGCCTTTTGGTTGCCGTGGGCTTCGACGGTTGGTTGGCTTTCGGACGTGAGGCTAAGATTACCTTTTAGGAAGCACGTTGCGCCGGCCGCTTTTTTTAAAGCCGTTTTCAGCGGAGCGACGATTGGAACTTCGGGTTTCTGGCCCTCGAGGAATCGTAAAAGTGGATCGACAAAAAATCTGAAGCCGGTTGCGGTGGCGACCG
>CAJYOV010000228.1 GCA_913776405.1 Pseudobdellovibrionaceae bacterium | reverse complement strand
GGCGATTGCGATGATCGGCGCAGGTCTTGAACGTTTGTCTGTCGAACTTCGTCATCTTCAGCGCACAGAAGTAGGCGAGGTCTACGAAGGTTTTGCGAAAGGCCAAAAGGGCTCAAGCGCAATGCCGCACAAGAAAAACCCGATCTCGGCTGAGAACATCACCGGGTGTGCTCGCCTCTTGAGATCGTATTCCCAAGCTGCGATGGAAGACATCGCACTCTGGCACGAACGAGATATCTCGCACTCATCTGTTGAGCGCGTGATTTTTCCAGATGCATTCATTCTTTGCGATTACGCGCTCGACCGGATGGTTCGGTTGATTGAGGGCCTTGAAATCAATCAAGAGCGCATGCGCGAGAATATGGACCTGTCTCAAGGCCAACTTTTCAGCTCTCACTTACTTCTCGCTCTCGTCGATAAAGGCCTGTCGCGCGAAGAAGCTTACGCTCACGTTCAGCGCCTCAGTCACAAGATGGGTCCGAAGTCACATTTGCGTGACGAGGCTCTTCGCGACAAAGAAGTCGGTTTGCTTCTCAACGAAGAGCAAGTCGACGAAATCTTTAAAGGCGCTCGTCATCGGGCTGCGATCAAAGGTGCCATGCAAAGAGCCGGCGTGATTGAGCCGTCGGCAAAAAAGAACTTAACGTCGTCAAAGAAAGCTAAATCTACGCGCAAATCTGCGAGGAACTAAGTGACTTACTCCAAAGGTGCGATGATCTACGAGGGGAAGGCGAAACGTTTATTTGAAGTCGAAGGTCATCCTGAGTGGATCCTTCAAGAGTTCAAAGATTCGCTGACGGCGTTCAACGCTCTCAAAAAAGGGAGCTTCGATGGCAAAGGTCGCGTAAACCGCGATATCACATCGCTCGTTTTCCGGTTTCTAGAGAAGCGCGGTCTTCCAAGTCACCGGGTCGCTGACGTCGGGACCAATGAAATGATCACAGAAAAACTCGACATGCTCAAAGTCGAAGTCGTCGTGCGAAACGTGCTTGCGGGTTCAACGGCAAAGAAGTTCGGCCTGGAAGAAGGGACACCACTCGAGAAGCCGCTCGTCGAGTTTTACTACAAAGACGACGTGCTCGCAGACCCGTTCATCTCAGACGATCAAGCGCTGATGATGAAAGTTGTGAAGACTCAAAGTGAGCTCGATGAGTTGAAATCGATCGCGCTCAAAGTGAATGCGGGGCTTATCGAATTCTTCGGTGCTGCGAACCTAAAGCTTGTCGATTTCAAAATCGAATTGGGTCGTACCAAAGACGGTCGCACCGTTTTGGCCGACGAAATCACGCCCGATAGCTGCCGACTCTGGGACAAGTCGACCGGCGAGAAAATGGATAAAGACAGATTCCGTCGCGATCTTGGAAACGTTCAAGAGTCTTACGTCGAAGTTGCAACTCGTTTGAAAAATCACTGGGAGTCAAAATGAAGATCGGTGTGAAAGTCATGCCTCGCAAAGAAGTGCTCGATACTCAAGGCCGAGCGGTCGAAAGCACACTTCGTCAAAACGGAAAGCAGCTCAACGCGTGCCAAGTCGGTCGTTACGTCGTTCTCGATTTACCGGGTGAAGACGAAGCGAAGGCCATGGCGTCTGCGAAAGACATGGCCGAATTCGTTTTACATAATCCGTTGATTGAAACTTACGAATTGGAACGTCTATGAGCCAGAAAATCGGAGTTCTTCGTTTCCCGGGAACGAACTGCGACCGTGACGTCTTCGAAGCGGTCGAAGGTGCAGTTCCCTCGACGGGGAAGAAGCCTGAGTGGCTTTGGCACGCTGATCGATTCGATGCGAAGGCGTATTCAGCGCTCTACCTGCCTGGCGGATTTTCTTATGGCGATTATCTTCGTTCGGGTGCGCTCGCTGCGAGAAGTCCTGCGATGCAATCCGTTCGCGAGGCTGCTGAACGCGGCGTTCCCGTTCTTGGAATCTGTAACGGCTTTCAAATTCTTTGCGAGGCGGGTCTCTTACCTGGCGCACTTGTTAAGAATGCAGGCCTTCGATTTGTTGACGACTGGGTTGACCTCAAGCTCGCAAATGCGAATCCAACATTCGCTCGCGCGGCAGCCGAAGGTTCCGCGGCGAAACTTCCGGTCGCTCATGGCGATGGCCGCTTTGTCATCGCTGAAGACGGTTTGAAGCGTCTTCAAGATAACGGTCAAGTTTGGTGGACGTACGAGCAATCACCGAACGGGTCCGTCGCTGATATCGCAGGCGTCATGAACGAAAAGAAAAACGTCGCAGCGCTTATGCCACACCCAGAGCGTGCGCTGTACGCATGGATGGGTGGCACAGATGGATCGGGGTTCTTCGATGTCTAAGGCGACACAAGCGGGCGAAGGCCGCGGCGGTCTATCTGCTCAAGAGTTCCAAGCAAAGTTGAAAACATATCGTCTAAACGAGAGTGAGTACGGTCTCATCTGCGATCTTCTGGGTCGCGATCCGAAAGGGATCGAATGGGCCTTGTTCTCGGCACTTTGGAGTGAACACTGTTCTTACAAGAGCTCGAAAGTTCATTTGAAGGGTCTCTTCAATACCTCGAAGCGTGTTCTTCAATCTTTTGGTGAAAACGCGGGCGTCGTCGATCTCGGCGAAGGGGAGCGAGTTGCGTTCAAAATCGAATCGCACAACCACCCAAGCTACATTGAGCCGTATCAAGGTGCTGCGACCGGTGTCGGTGGAATTTTGAGAGACATCTTCACGATGGGTGCAAGGCCGATCGCGCTGGCAGACTATCTCTGCTTTGGGCGACCGACAGCACCTCGGATGACTCAGATCGTAGACGGTGTTGTGCGCGGCATCGGTGGGTACGGGAACAGCGTGGGCGTTCCTACGATCACGGGTCAGACTGAGTTTCACGAATCGTACGACGGAAACGTGCTCGTAAACGCGATGGCGGTGGGCCTCTTCCGCAAAGATGACAAAGTGTTTTTGTCGAAAGCGAAAGGCGTCGGTAACTGGGTCGTGTACGTCGGTGCCAAGACTGGTCGTGACGGCGTTCACGGAGCTTCGATGGCCTCGGAGTCTTTTGGTGCCGACTCAGCCGCGAAGCGACCGACAATTCAAATTGGTGATCCGTTCTTCGAGAAGCTTTTGATCGAGTCGTGTCTTGAGGTCATGAAACAAGATCTTGTCGTCGCGATTCAAGATATGGGCGCTGCGGGCTTGACCTCTTCGTCTTTTGAGATGGCATCGAAAGGTGGCGTCGGTTTTAAACTTCATCTAGATCAGGTGCCGCTTCGCGATTCGTCGATGACACCTGAAGATATTCTTCTATCTGAATCGCAAGAACGCATGCTTCTTGTTTGTGAGCCGGGTCAGTTCAAAGCTTTGAGCGAAGTTTTCCATCGTTGGAATCTCGACGCGGTGAAGATCGGTGAAGTCACCGAGAAAAAAACGGTTGAGCTTCACTGGCACGGCGAACTTCTCACAGAGATCGATCCTGATCTTCTGGTTGAGAATGCGCCTCAGTACAAACGCCCTTACAAACAGCTTGGGCCGCAGAATCGGGTCTCATCACGTCAAGCGTGGGTTGATGGCTTGAAGTCAGCGCAAGGTGCAAAGAAGATCGACGGGCTTTTGACATCTCTCCTTCGCGATGTGCGCGGGACTTCGAGAAAATTTATTTACCGTCAGTATGATTGCCGTGTCGGTGCGGCAACTGCGCGCGGAACTTCAGATTCGGTTGGCGTCGTTCGTTTGAAAGATTCGAATCGCGCGCTGGGCGTTGTTCTCGGCTGTCGTCCGCATGTCATGCGACTCGACCCAAGAGTCGGGGGTTTAGATGCCGTTGCGTACCCGGCCTTCGAGCTTGCGCTCAAAGGGTTCGAAGCACTCGCGGTTACGGACTGTTTGAATTTCGGCAATCCCGAAAAAGAAAACGTAATGAGTGAGTTCGTTGCGAGCCTCGACGGGATGAATTCGATTTGTGCCGCTCTTGAGGCGCCGATCATCAGCGGGAACGTCAGCTTCTATAACGAAACGATGGGGAAGAATATCACGTCGACGCCTTCCACAGGGCTCGTGGGTCTTCGCGAGTCTCTCGATCATTTGCCGGAAAGCTTTTTTACAGAAGAGGGTCAGGCGATCTATGTGTTGAAGCAACCCGGCTTCGTGTCTGGCGGCTATGCGCAGGAGATTGCGACTGGCACACAAAACGCAATCGGCGAGCTCGACGGTCGCGTCGTTGGCGACTTTATCCGAGGCGCACGTCAGCTCTCGAAAGCGCCTCAGGTGCGTGCAACACGCGCCATCGGCAAGTTCGGTTTGGCGTACGCGCTCTCTAGAATGTGTCTGGAGGGTGTCGGGGCCGTGATCGATCACGAAGGTTTGAAACTGATCCGCACAGACGTCGATCAAGCGGCTCTATTTGAAGAGCACTTCTACGAAGCCATCTTCGTTGTCGACGGCAAAGACACAACCGCGTTTGAAGATTATTTCACGGCGGTTCGTCAGGTAGCGCCGATTGCCGAGTTACATCGGATCGGCCGAACTGGTGGAACTTCACTTGTGATCGGCTCGCTTCTTGAGTCATCTAACAAAGATTTGAAAACAGCTTACACAAGCGGTTGGGGTGAGAATTTTGAAAGCTTGGCATGATGAGTGCGGCGTCTTCGGAATCTGGAATCATCCTCAGGCCGCGCGCCTGACCTACTTGGGTCTCTATGCGATTCAACATCGCGGTCAAGAATCGGCGGGTATCGTGACTCTCGAAGGCCAGTCACACCACGTGAAGCGGGGCTTAGGTTTGGTCGGCGAAGTGTTCGATGAGCCGACGCTTTCTCAGCTGCCAGGGTCGGCTGCCGTCGGGCACGTTCGCTATTCGACGACAGGCATGAATTCGCTATCGAACGCTCAGCCTTTGGCTGCGCAACTTTTCGGCGGTCCTTTGGCGCTCGCGCACAACGGGAACATCGTGAATGCCGAGCCTTTGAAGCAGGATCTGCGTGCTCGCGGTTCGATCTTCCAGGGCACGAACGATACGGAAGTTCTTCTTCACATGATCGCCCGTCATGACAGCACAGATCTTTTGACGTGCTTGCAGGATTCTCTTGAGCGCATTGAAGGGGCTTTCTCTTTAGGTGTTCTCTCTCACAAAGCTCTTTTCGCCATTCGTGACCCTTATGGTTTCCGCCCCCTTGTTCTCGGCACCGTTGATGGTTCGACAAACGGAAAGCCGTCGTATGTGATTGCGAGCGAAACCTGCGCTTTCGATTTGATTGGCGCTAAGTTCGTTCGCGAAATTCAGCCGGGCGAAATCTTCTGGGTTGATGAATCTGGCGAGCACTCGGTGATGATGAAGCGCAAGACCCCGCGGGCTTCTTGCGTGTTTGAACACGTCTACTTTGCAAGACCGGACTCTGTCGTTTTTGGCGAAAGTGTTTACGAGACTCGTAAACGTGCGGGTCAAATTCTTGCCCGAGAAAATCCGACAGATATCGACATCGTCATTCCCGTACCGGATTCAGGCGTGCCGTCAGCGATTGGATATTCGCAAGCCAGTGGGGTGCCCTTCGAGCTCGGTATTATTCGGAACCACT
>CAJYOV010000227.1 GCA_913776405.1 Pseudobdellovibrionaceae bacterium | reverse complement strand
TGTTCGGAACGAAGGCGCGACTGATAAGACTTGTAGTCGCGGTCGCGCGCATAATCGAAGCGCGCTTTATCTTTACCGCTCCATGCCTGACGACAGGAAAGAGCCGGAAACCAAGAAGGGTCCGCACCGAATGCGTTCGGTGCGATGAGAAGCGCAAGCGTTATTAAAGACGCGAGCGCCGCGTTCATAACGTTACTGCGCTCCCGAAATCAATTGCTCGACGATCGCAGCGAGGGGCTGGTTGTGCTTTGTCGCTGTCTTCACAGCAATATCGCGCCAGAATTGCGGAAGCGGTTCGCCAAGTTTCCAAGAACCTTTCAGCGCTTGGTCACCGTACGATTCTGCGCGAGCGTCGGCAGCTGGCTGCCAGAGGAAGTCTGGGTGCGCGTTTGAGTACCACTCGCCGCCGATGATCTGACCTTTGCTATTGAGCTCAAGGTCGTACATGTAACTTACGGTCACAATACGGTCTCGACCAGAGTGATCCGTAAGAGCAGAGCTCGGGGTCGTTTCAGCAACGTACTGAACTTCCATCTCGATACCGACAACGTTTGCCGTTTGTTTCGAGCGGAATTTCTTGAATTTGTCTTTCGAGAAATCGGCGATCGCAACTGTCGCTGTCTCAAGCGAACGCGCTTCGCGGCCCGTTTGCGGGTTAAAGTATTTGTATTTGTAAGAATAGACCGGTTGATTCCAAACTTCGTAATCGAATGTGGCATCCATCACGAACGAACGTTTTGCGAGTCCGATTTGGTTTACGATCGCTACGTGCCAGTTGCCTGGATTTGTGTCGAAGCACTCTTCATCCAAGATGCGTCCGCTTGCTCTGTCTTTCTTCGGCTTCTTCACATTGCAGCGACCGCCGAGGAAGTTGTAGTGCATGTCAGCCATCGCCCACGAATACGAAGCGAGACCTTTCATGTCAGACGGGTAGAACGTGATTTGGCGTGAGCCATCCGCTGTCGGCGTTTGCACAGCTTTTCTTGGACGCGGCAACATGAACGATGCAGTCGACCATCCGTTACAGATGCCCATCCACGTTTCAACTTTACCTTGGTTTTTGTAATAGCCTTCGCCTTGCGACCACTGCGATGGCGTGAGGTAACCGGCTTGGTAAGGACCTTTCACGTCACCTAAAAGAAGATCGTATTTTTCAGAAGGCGAAAGAGAGTTCAAATCGTCTTGCGACCCGTTCACGAGAGTTTCGCGAAGGCTTGCCTGCGGCGTGAGAAGAAGATCGTAGCGCGCTTTCCAGTTGTCTTTCAGAGCCGAGAATCGGTGCTCAGAGTAGCGAGCACCGAGCAAGCCTTGAGAAATCGGCCAGTAGGTGTCTGACCAAGGCGTTTCATCGAGCTTCGCCGACTTTAAACCGCGCTCTTCCATTTCAGTGAGATCTGCGGTTGGTCGGATCTTCTTCGAGCGGAATTCGTTGAGATCGAGGAAATCTTGAACGCGCTCTTTTGCTTTTGCGCGACCTGCGATGACGTCATCTAAGCAAACGCCGTCAGCGGAACAAAGGGGCGAAGCGAGGTGTGTGCTGCCAGTGCGGTATTGAGCTTTCTTTTCTACGAACTCACCGGATTCGCGGTCTTCTTTCGAGAAAAGATTCGGCACGTTCGGGAAGAGCTCTTCATTCACGCCACGCTTGATTAGCGGCTTGTCCATATAAGCAGCGGGGTTGTTCTGAAACTCCTGCCATTCTTTCTCAACATCCGCTGAGGCAAACGACGATGTCGCAAGGATGGCCACTAACGAGGCGCAAAGGGGGCGAACCATGATTTTCTCCTGAAGCGCGCAATCTAATAGATGCTTTGTTTTTCAGCAAATTTCCCTGTGTAAGCGCTCTGAATTTCGAGTGAAATCCGTAGGAATTTCAAAGCGGTGCGCATTTTTTGTCGGGTCCAAAATGGAGCCAAGTTTTGTCGTCGAGGCGGCCCATAAGCTCTAAAAACGGCGCGGATTTCACGTGGCTTTCAGTTTAATCGGAGCTGACGCTGGCATCGGTGTTGTAGTTCGAGGCTCTATCCCTCTCTTTGTTCGAGGGTCTGTTGAACGTTTGCGGAGCTCTTTAAATGAAACGCGCCACTCTTGCCTTGATTGCCTTCACCCTCTTCGTCGGAGTTTCGGCTCATGCTGAAATTACGTCTGTTGGCGTTCTAGGTTTCCAGGCTTGGAAGAATGAGCGCATCGAAGCGGCGAAGGCCGATCTTGAGAAAGCTCAAGCAGAAGCACCCCAGGCAAAAGACGTCCGCAAAGCCCCGCAAAAATTAAGTCGTGGCGACCAGAAGCTTCAGCAAGCGCAGTTAAACCTCGAGATCGTTCAGGAATTAACTGTGAATGACTACTTCGTCCTCTATCTAAATCAGTTCAAGGACCGGTCAGCCTTTCTCGAAGCCGCTCGTAAATTGAACTCGGATGAGGCTGCCGATCTCATGATCGCCTACCAAAAGCACCTCTCAAAAGACGTCGACTCAGACTCGTTGCCGACGCTAGGTGCGGCGATGAATCCCACATCCTCAAAAACAGCTAAGTCCCGCAATTAAGCTCCAGGCCTAACTTTCCCAGGGCGGCATGCCTCGAGAAGCGCCGCATTGCGCCGTTTGCCTAGGCAAAAGAAAAAATTTGAACCCTACCTTGACTGGTTTTTTGCAGCCTCCATATTGGGTTCATCAAATTTTTCTCTCTGGAGGCTTTTACAATGGCTAAATCAGGCTCGGATCTGAACGTCCGTCCACTTCACGACCGTCTTCTCGTTCGCCGCATGGCTGAAGAAGAAAAAACGGCTGGCGGTCTTTTCATCCCTGACACCGCAAAAGAAAAACCACAACGCGGTGAAGTTGTTGCGACTGGCAAAGGCCGCGTTCTCGAAGACGGCAAAATCTTGCCTCTCGAAGTTAAAGTCGGCGACAAAGTTCTCTTCTCGAAATTCATGGGCACTGAGTTGAAACTCGAAGGCCAAGAATTCCTCATGATCAAAGAAGAAGACGTTCTCGGCGTGTTCAACTAAGCCTTCGGCTTCGTTGATTCCGCCCGAAAATCGGTAACAGAAATTAGAAAATTAAATGAGTCGGAAGACTCGACTACTTAAGGAACTCAGATGTCTAAAGAACTTCGTTTTTCAGAAGACGCTCGCGCGTCGATTCTCAAAGGTGTGAACACACTCGCTAACGCGGTAAAGGTAACGCTCGGACCAAAAGGTCGTAACGTCGTTATCGAAAAATCGTTCGGTGCCCCGCTTGTTACTAAAGACGGCGTCACTGTTGCGAAAGAAATCGAACTCGAAAACAAATTCGAGAACATGGGCGCGCAAATGGTTAAAGAAGTCGCTTCTAAAACCAACGACGACGCTGGTGACGGTACAACGTCGGCAACTGTTCTCGCTCAAGCTATCTTTCGCGAAGGCGCGAAGATCGTAACTGCGGGCCACAACCCAATGTCAGTAAAACGCGGTATCGACAAAGCAGTCGAAATCGTAACTGCTGAACTCAAAAAACTCGCAAAGCCAGTTAAGGGCGACAACGAAATCGCGCAAGTCGGCACGATCTCAGCGAACAACGATCCAGAAATCGGCAAGATGCTCGCAGAAGCAATGTCGAAAGTCGGCCGCGAAGGCGTTATCACGATCGAAGAATCGAAAACAGCATCGACAGAACTCGACGTTGTTGAAGGTATGCAATTCGACCGCGGTTACCTCTCACCTTACTTCGTAACGAACTCTGAGCGTATGGAAGCGACTCTTGAGAACGCTTACGTTCTCATCTACGACAAAAAAATCTCGAACATGCGCGACATGCTCGGCGTTCTTGAAGGTGTTGCAAAGTCGGGTCGCCCACTTCTCATTATCGCTGAAGACGTTGAAGGCGAAGCGCTTGCAACTCTCGTCGTAAACAAACTCCGCGGCATGCTCCACGTTGTTGCTGTTAAAGCTCCTGGCTTCGGCGACCGTCGTAAAGCAATGCTCGAAGACATCGCGGTTCTCACAGGCGGCCAAGTCATCTCTGAAGAAGTTGGTCGTAAGCTTGAGCAAGCGACTCTTCAAGATCTCGGTACTGCGAAATCGATCATCGTTGATAAAGACAACACAACGATCATCGACGGCGCTGGTAAAAAAGCCGACATCCAAGCTCGCGTCGGTCAAATCCGCGCGCAAGTTGAAGAGACAACTTCTGAGTACGACAAAGAGAAACTCAAAGAGCGTCTCGCAAAACTTGCAGGTGGCGTAGCAGTCGTTCACGTCGGCGCACCATCTGAAGTTGAAATGAAAGAAAAGAAAGCCCGCGTAGAAGACGCTTTGAACGCGACTCGCGCAGCGGTTGAAGAAGGTATCGTAGCGGGTGGTGGTACAGCTCTCGTTCGCGCTTCTGAAGCGATCAAGCTTGATCAATTCAACGAGCAAGAGCGTTGGGGCGCACAAATCATCAAGCGCGCGTGCGAAGAGCCTCTTCGTCAAATCGCGTACAACGCAGGTCTTGATGGCGCAATCGTTCTCGACCGCGTTCGTAACGGCAAGACAACAACATTCGGTTTCAACGCTTACTCGGAAGAGTACGAAGATCTCGTAAAAGCTGGCGTTATCGACCCGGTTAAAGTTGTTCGCTCTGCGCTTCAGAACGCGGCTTCGGTTTCTTCACTCATGCTCACAACTGAGACAATGATTGCAGAAGCTCCGAAGAAAGAATCTGCTCCAATGCCAGGCCATGGTGCCCCAGGCATGGGCGGAATGGACATGATGTAATAAAAAAGGCCGCTGTCAAAAGCGGCCTTTTCCATTCACTTGTTCAGTTCCAGTTCCAGTTGAAGTTGCAGTTCCAGATCCAGTACACAACACAGTTTATCGGTCGTGCTTTTCTTACGCAAACATAGCTCAACTTACAAACTGTACTAAAAACTCAACCCGCAACTTCAACTGGAACTGAGCTCAGAAAACTGGATTTAGAGAAGCCTCGCTGATGAAGCGAGGCTTTTTCTTTTAGTGGATGTCAACGCGGTGTTTTGAGTTGTCGAAGTCTTCCGCTGGCATCCACTCGATGAGATCGTAGTCTTTTGTCCAAAGAGCGTATTTGAAGTACTTCACGCCGGTGCCTGTGAGTGTGCAGAGGCGGCGAGGTGAGAGCTCGACAGAGCCGTCTTCGTTCTGTGTGACAGCGACGTAGTAGCGTGGTGATTGCATCACGACAGAGCCTGCGTCGACGTTGGAGAAGTGAAGTGTGATTTCGCCAACGACTTTGCCGTCAATCGTAGGGAAGCCCTCTGGAGCAACGACGTTTTGAATCACGACGCAGCCATCACCGCCGTCAGCAAGAGTGATGTCGAGATGCCATTTGCGAAGGCCTGTGTTGAGAAGAGACCGAGTGTGAGTGCAATACCGAGAGTAAGAATCGAACGCATGAACTGCCCCTTTGTTCATAGAATGAGTGGGCTCTATCAAAGGGGATGATCGATCTCAGGTCAATCGACGAGAAATCTCGTTTAAAACATATAAAGAACGCCAGCCGTCAGAACTGTGTGGCGTTGGCTCAGGCTTGTTGCCGTCTCAGGAGTGACACCGTCAGCCTGCTTGCGGTCGCCGGCCCCGCCGCTGAAATTGGCTGAATAGAGTGTGACATCAACTGAACCGACAGCTCGCAAACGCTCGCCGAGCTTCTTTTGAACGAAAACAGAAAACTCATTGATACTCGCTTTTGATTTAGCGGCCGAGCTCACTGGCGTCTCGGACATTTTCGGAAAGAGGTACAGATTAAATTTACCGCCCGCGTACCACTGGCCATCGTCAGTTACGGGGAAGATGCCGTTTACGCCAAGAATGCCACCGTTAAAGGTCGTTGTCGTCAGCGCGCGCGGTTGAGAATCGTCGACGTAAGTTTTCGCGGTGCCTAATCCAAGATTGAGTTGAATCTTTGGACCGAAGAAATCGTCTTGCAGTAAAAAGTTGTAGCCGAAGAGAAGCGCATACCGACTGTAGGATTGATTCAAGTCGCCAGGAGTTGAGCCGACTCGAGGGTTGTCAGTCGAGATCACACCTTGCGTGAGTTCTACACGCGCCGCCCATGTCGGGTTGATCCAAAGCTCACCATGCACGTTGAGGCTTGGGTAGATCGACGACTTCGCTTCACAGCAATCCACTCCCTCGAGATTCGAGGCGCTGCTGAAACTGCCGAGGCCAAGAGTTAAACCAACTTGGCCAAACGATGGCGGCTGAGTCGGGACCCACTCCCGCGCATCTTTTCCGAATGCGACGTTTGCATCGGGACGACTGCGAACATCGCCAGCCTCGGGATTTAAGCCGGAGGGCTCACCGTAATTTACATCTTCAAGCGCTGAGATCTTTGCGAACTTCGCAATCGCGCCGCGCTCTTTTTCGGAAATGATCGCACCAAAGCTGAGAGATTCATCGACTTTGAGAATCTTAATTCGTCCCAGAATTTCTTTATCTGTGCCGATCAGGAAATTGAATTTCGGGTGTCGTTGAACGCTGATGATTTGCACGGCGGACACGATCTGATCTTTGCGAAGGCCATCTGACTTGCCAAGATTGATCGTGATGCGATTGTTTTGACGGCTTAAGATTAAGCCTTGGTACGGAAGCTTCGAGACAACTTTCGCGTACATCGATTTGATTTGCTCGCGCACTTCTGCGGTTTCAAAACGCGGGAGGTCTTTGACGACATCTTGCGCGAGAAGCTTGCCGTCTTTTTTGAGAAACAAATTGAGTCGAAGCGTTAAGCCGTTTGCGCCACGACTCGCGGAGGCAGCGAAGACAGCGTCGGCGTCGAGGGGTGTGGTTACTTTCTTGACTGAGTCGGGCTTTTCTTCGAGTTCGCCGATCGACGGCATCGGTCCGGAGAGAGTGGCTTCAGCAAGGTCCCAGCGGTGAGCGTCTCGAACGAGCGTGATCAGTTGGTCTTCAATCGGACGAGCGTAAATTCCGTCTACGTTGTCGGATACCGGCAGGACACCCACTCGACGAAGGGTGAGGTCGGCATCGATCTGACTGACGTAAGTCGCGGACTGTTCAATGTTCTGAGCTTGCGCGATCGAAAGGCTCGCGACGAATACGAAAAAGCTCAGGCAAAACAACGGAAGTACGTGCGTTTTCATGGCTCTATTTTGCACGGTAGACTGTTGTTTCGCAAAACGGTCGCGGCCTAGTCCAGACCGGGTCTAGGACAATCAAGACCGCGGCAGAAAATGCCGATAAATTTCCCATGCGCAGCCTGCTTTTCAGCTCACTTTTGATCGCGTTTAGCCTTACGGCGAACGCTCAAATCGATCCGTCGTCAGCACTCTTGCTGAACAGCGGACGAACGGTGCCGGTGAGAGAGAGCGGAATCGATTCGGGCCGCTACACAGTCCGACCTCGTGCTGAGCAACCGGTCCGACAAGAAAAGCCTGCTCGTGTGATCAAGCAGACGACCGAAACGAGTTCGACATCGGCCGTCGATACTGAACAAGCTCAGGTAATTCAAACCCAAACGGTGCAAACTCAAACTGTTCAGACGCAAACTGTTCAAGGGCCTGAAGTTTCACCAACGCCGGGACCTGTGCCGGTTGCGGCGACTCCTACCGCGACACCTGTACAGGTGGTGGCACCGGTTGCGAAAACGGCCGCGCGCCAGCTGACTATGATCGATTTGTCTATTGCGCCAGGCTACCTCTACAATGATTCAAGCTCATCGTTCGCGTACCGCGATTACAATCTGAGCGCGCCGGTTCTTGGCATTGATGCCAACGTTTGGTTTGCGCCCTCCTTCGGTCTCCACGCTGGTTTCATGGGAACGTCGAACGCGAGCGTTTCTGATTCACTCGACCATCAACGAAGCGTTTCAGTGACTGAACAATGGTTCCTAGTCGGTCTTCGCGCACGCAAGTTCTTTGGTACAACCGATCTTGCGCCCTCATTGACCTTTGGAGTCGACTATCAGGAATATCAGTTCCGTGTGCCGAGCGATTCGGTTCTTCGTGCAAAGCTAACGACGACAGGTCCGGTTTTGTCTCTTGAAACCGAGTTGCCTTCGAGCGCCACGATGTCGTGGATTCTGGGTGCGACTTACGCGCCGAAATTGAATCACAAAGAAACCTCGAACGCGACAGACTTCAGTACAGGTCGTAATCCAGGTTCAAGTTCAATCGGTCTTTCGCTTGGGTCGCGCTACCGCTTCGATCAAACTCATTCCGTGTTCTGGAAGTTTTCGCAAACGGTCGAGAAGAACACGTTTGACGGCAGCACGAGTGTTGCGGACCCATCGACTGGTCAGACTCAAACCGGAGTCGGTGTAACGAACACCACGACTCTGTTCCAGCTGGGCTATACCTGGGCCGATTGATCACGCTACAATTGAACTCATGATTCGTCTCATCGTCGCAGATGACGCCCCTTTTATTCGCGAAATCGTTCGCCACGTCGCAGAGACGAATGCCATCGAACTTGTTGGCGAAGCTGTCGACGGTGAAGAAGCCATCCGCCTTGCGCAAGAGCTGCGACCGGATGTTGTTCTCCTCGATA
>CAJYOV010000226.1 GCA_913776405.1 Pseudobdellovibrionaceae bacterium | reverse complement strand
ACCGGAAGCCCCAAACACCACCCCGCCTCAACCGACGTTGAGCCGCAGTCAAATTCAGAACCGCAAAGTTCACAAACTTTGCGGATCGAACCGTTTGGCTTCAAGGGCAATTCTTTCGATCGTTTGTCCACAACAATTGATACGTTAGCGTCGCCGGTCCGCCGATGTCGAGCGAATCCAAAGATGCGACGAGAGTCTCCGAAGGACTCTGATTGTTAGAGTCGACCGTGAGCATGATGCTCATGATTTGCATTGCTGGCCCGCGTGGTGCGATTTGCGACCCGCAGTAGGACCACATCGGGATATCACGAAAGTCAGAGTGAAGGGTTACGTCTTCGCTTCGAGGGCCCACGAACGTTTGCGTGAGATTCATGCGCTGAAGGTGTTTTGGGTTCATCGTAAAGATCGAGTAATGTTGGACGGACAATGTGCTGACGCCGCCTGCAGGGACCGACACGAAACCGCGCGCATCAGAGCCCACAACCGCGACGCGATACTTGCCCGAGAAACGAAACCCGAGTCGAATTAGGCACTGCTTTTTCTCTGCAGTGAGTGGACTCAACTGCGTCGAGAGCTGATCGAACAAGATCGAGACACTGCTTCCGTCAGGCGAGAAGACTGCGCTTGCGCCCCCTTGAGGACACCCAAGACCTTGCATGCCGACGATCTCAGCTTTGATATCGATGGGAGCCGGCCCAACACCGGGATTAAAGATCGATTTTGCCTCGGCAACGGACGCGAACATGACAACGGTCGCAACCGGCGCAAATGGAAAGAACACGCCGACGACGCTTAAGCGAATTAGCAAACGAACCAGAGCGGACATCTTTAGCCTCATGACGCGAGCAAGTTGAAAGATCAATTAGAAAGAGACGAAGGACGGTTGTGCGTAGAGCAAAGAAGAGCGTCTCATTTTCTGATTCGCTCTTCTTCGCTTGCTCCTAAGTTTTAGCGGCAGCGACGGAATTGAATGTGGTAGATAAGTCCCGAACTGAAGTCGGCTGAGTCGACAGTCGAAAGCGCGTCTTCACCGTAGCGCGATCCGAATTGCGTCATGCTGGTGTTCACACGCATGATCGTTTGCGCACCACATGGCGACCAAGTGACCGCTTCAGCACCGAGACGATCCGATGTCTGATAAGCGTCGTTCAACGGGCCCATGAACGTCTTTGTCGTTCTCACACCGCGTGAACCTGCAAAGAAGTACTCAACTGCCAACTGCGAACGCGCTCCCCGAGGCAGCGAGTTGAAGCCGCGATAGTCGACTTGAACGATCGAGTACGAGTATCCATTTGGCACCGTTACCGGAATCGAAAGGTTACACGACTTGCGATCGATCGTTGGGCCACCGCCGCCCGTTTGCGCGACGTAAGAATCAAAAAGAATTGAGAGTTGTTGGTTGTCTGGGCTCAAGACGACACTCGCTGAACCTTGCGGGCATCCGTTGCCGCCATAGCCCGGGTACCCGAGTTGGAGCGCTTGTGCGGACGCTGTTTGCGCAACACCGGCGAATGCGAGAGCGAAAGTGAGAAGACCCAAAGTTCGATTCAAAAGTTTCATTAGTTCCCCCTGCCGTGATGGCAAAGAGATCTAATTCAACAATCGTTCCAAGGTGATCGGGATCGTTTCGCCCCAAAGCAAAACGAATAGGTTCAAGAAGCTTTTCGCGCTTCGTCGTGATCTGTCGACTCAGGCTTGTGCGGACTCGAGTCGTCTGATTCAGGTTCGTCGATCTCATTCACGAGCCATCCACGCAGGTAAGCAAAAGCCATCAGCGCGCCGAATGACGCACCACCGATGTGTGCCGTGTATGCGACCGAACCAAGCTCACGTGTCGAAGCCAGGTAACTCGAGACATCCGGAACAAGATAAACGATGCCCAAGAGCCAGCTCGGTAGAAAAGCGAGCCCCATATAATCTGGCGACGGAAGAAGAAAATAAAGAAATGGCAGACGCTCTTTTCGCCACCATGCAAACGTGACGAGCGCCATCATGCCGCTTACGGCACCGCTTGCGCCCACCAAAGGCGAGTACGAGACGCCCGAAAGAAATGAGAAAATGAAAGCCCCGGCAAGCCCGCCGCCAACGTAGGAGAGTGCTACGAAGCTTGCGCCCATTCGCGTTTCGATAAAGCAGCCAAA
>CAJYOV010000225.1 GCA_913776405.1 Pseudobdellovibrionaceae bacterium | reverse complement strand
GCCGCAAAATTCGGTGTTCCGTTTTCGGTTAGCTCCGGCGGCATCATTTGCACCGTGATGGTGATTCTCACGGCCCTCTGCCTACCGAAATTTTGGCGCTACAATAAGCCTGTCACGAAAGACCAAGCGATCTAACTTAAGACGGCAAGCGGTTCATGCCGAAGCGTTCGAGAATGGTTTCGTAGGACGGCTCATCTTGGGTGAAGATTTCTTTTGCGAACGGATAAACGGCTGCGAGTCGCAATTTTTCTTCAGGTCGAATGAGGCCTGATTTGCGAAGAGCGAGTGTGTAGAGCGACATCTGCTCGAACGCTTTTTCGCGCATCTCTGGGTTACCCGTTTTGTAATCGACAATCCAGACTGTGCCATCCGGGCTTCGACCCCAGAGATCGACTTGGCCCTCGATTAGAATTCCGTGTTCGATCATCGCGAAGCCCCATTCGACTTCACCGTTTGCGATGATCTCAATGAGTGGCGGCTTTTCACTCGTTCTCACAAACGTGATCGCGTCGCGAACTTTTTCTTCCTGATTTGGGAACCACTTCGTTATCAGACGACCAAGCACGTCTTGCGAAGGGTACTTCAAAAGTTCCATCAATTTGTGGACCGCCGTGCCCGTTGCCGCGATTTTCAAGCGTCGGCT
Organism: Pseudobdellovibrionaceae bacterium; assembly: GCA_913776405.1. GTDB lineage: Bacteria > Bdellovibrionota > Bdellovibrionia > Bdellovibrionales > JAMPXM01 > CAJYOV01. The sequence goes on along the minus strand of CAJYOV010000225.1, from coordinate 3,640 downwards.
CACGTCTCGTTGGGTGGTCGAAGCGAGAACAACGCCTGGTTTTCGGTCCAACATCTCAGTTACCGAAAGCGATGTCGGCGCCTCAAGGCCCGGCCGCACACCAAGCGCGTTACCGACCTCGTCTGAGAGTGTCACCCACTTCGGTCTAACAGTGACTGCTTTTGTTTCGGTCGCAAGGCGCGGCTTCGGTTCCATAGGCGTATCGCTCACGGTGTAAGTGTACGACTCTGTCGTGTGCGAACCACGCGCGAGATCCAGACGAACCAGGTCTGCCCAAGAGTCTTTTCGCTTAGGCTCTGTCCAGCTCATGAAGAGAGACGAAATCGCGCGAGTGAGCGCCACGTAAAGAACGCGAGCGTTTTCTTGAAGCTCTTGTTGTTTGAACCGTTCGACCCAATCTTTCTCGGGCAAGCTTCCAGTCATATCGGCGTTTTCGCCAAATGGGACACGTGCAGCCCAGCGCGCGACTTCCGGTTCAAAGAAAAATTCTTTCGAGGCGGTTAAGCGCGGCTTCTTATGCATGCGAGGAAGGATGACGTGTTTGAACTCAAGACCTTTTGACGCGTGAATCGTCATGAGATTGATGCGATCGGGCTCGACCGCTGCAACTGCATCCCCTTCACCGCCGCCTTCATCAAGTTTCAATTGGGCCGCCGTGCCTGAAACGAAGGCGAGTGGGTTAAAGCCAGAACGACCTTCTTCCGCTTCTAAGCGCGAGAGGAGCTTCCAGATATTCGATTCGCGCCGCCCGCTGGTGTCATGAACATGCGAGAGATCGATGAATCCGCTTTCGAGAAGACCGTTACGGAAGGCGCCGGTTAGACCCCATTCTTCGACTTGATCGAGCAGGCGTTCGAGTTTTCGGACACTCAACATCTCATCGGCCATCGAGCGTTCGGCAACGAGTGCGTCCCACACAGACGGCGGTCTCTTAAGTGTCACTTCGACAAGCGTACGATCGGGCACGCGGAAGCAAGGCGAGCGCAAAAGTTCGATCGTGTTAAAGGAGTCGTGAGGATTGATCAAAAATTTGAGGAGTGCGAGCGCATCGCGCGTTTCTCTGCGATCAAAAAAGCCGGACGCAGCATGCACGTGCGCAGGTAAGCCGTAACGCCCGAGCCATTCTGCCACTTCAGTCAAGATCACGTTGGTGCGAGCAAGCACGCATATTTCGTCAAGTCTTGCGCCACCTTCGAGAAGGCGCTGCACATGAGCAACAACCGCTTTCATCTCGTCGTGGTTGGCCTTGTCATCGTCGTCTTCATCTGAAGAGAAAGATGGGCTCGACGCAGCGGTCTCATCGGCTTCAGACGCTTCATCGCCGTCGCCCGCATCACCCTCCGCTTGCGGGAGACCGCCTGAGATGAAGATCTCTGCGACAAGCTTGTTCGGATCAACTGTACGCCCGCCTTCCAAGAAAGGTTTCATCGGTGCAAACGGCGGATCGAAGCGGCCAAAGAAGTCGTTCAAGAAAAGAAGTAGCTCAGGCTCTGAACGTCTGTTGGTCTCAAGAAGCTTCCTTTCGCCCCCACCGCCGACGATCAATTCTTCACGCTCACCGAAAACCTCGGACCGAGCGCCACGGAAGAGATAAATCGATTGCTGAGGATCTCCGACTACAAAACATGGTTCTTCACCAGTGAGTTCGCGGAGAAGCTGAACTTGAAACGGAGATGTATCCTGGTACTCGTCGATGAGCCAGTGGTCCCATTCAGAGCTGAATGCTCTCGTAGATTCAGGATGCGCGCGCGCGCATTCCATTGCGAGAAGCTCGAGATCGCTGATCTCTAAAAGCCCTTGATCTCGCTTCGTTTGACGGAACTCGGTTGAAAATCTGCGCCCAATCTTTTCGAGCAGTTGGAATTGGTCCGCAAAGTAGCCCCACGCGCTTGGATCGTAGATCGAATCGAGAAACGACTTCGCTGCTTTGAATGCAGCTTTCGCCTCATCAGACGTCATTTCAGTGACCGGTGAATTCTTTTTCATAAAAGACGGCGCTTTGCCGATGGCCGTTACGTACGAAGCGAACTTTTCGCGTTCGACCGGCCAGTTGCCTGCTTTCAAGTAACCTGAAAGCACTTTTAGATCGTCGGCGAATTTTAGCCACTTCTCGTTTGAGCTTTCCTCTTTAATGTTGAACGACGCACTTTCGAGTTCGCGCGCGACTTGAAGCGCCTTCTTTTCAAACACGCTCTGAAAGTCTTCAACGCCGTAAGGTCTCGCTTCGGGATTCTGGCCGTAGACTTCGTCGAGATTGCGCGCGAGGGTCGCAAGCTTATTAAAAGGAAATGTTTCGAGAAGATCAGCATCGCCACCTTCTTCAAGAAGGGCGTGCCGAAGAATTTGGCGCGCAAGCTTCGTCGCTTCCCCGCCTGAAATGACTGAGTAGCCGGGGTCGACGCAAATGTTCGCACCATAGCGCTTCAGGAACAGATCCATCACACCGTGAATCGTAGACACCATCAAATGCGACTTCGAGTTGATGAAGTCGACGAGATGCGGCTTTTCTTCGAGAGCGAGAAGCATCAAGCGTTCGCGAAGTTCTTGAGTCGCTTTGCGAGTGAACGTCGTGACCACGATTCGCGGCCAACGACCTTCTTGTTTCAAAACCTCGTCGGCGATATCCATCACCTTGTGAGTTAGCGTGTAGGTCTTGCCCGCACCGGCGCCTGCGCGCACGATCTGGTGACGCTTTAAATATGCTGGTGCGGTGTCCGACATAGCGGGCTCCATTTACAGTCTTTACATTTTTTTGGATCACGAGGTGACGCGGAATAACGACCCTCAGCCATTCCCGTGACAGCTTGTTTCACGAGCGATTCGGCTTCGCGAAATAGAGCTGCTTTCTGTTCTTCGCTCACGCGATTGCGTTTTCTTTTATCGAGAATCTTGTAGAGACCTTGCTCAGCCCCTTCGACCATGAACCCTGTATCGCGACTGAGTGGTCGTGCGACGTAATAAAGCGCCGCCAGAACCGGCCGCGGCGAAAGCTCCGTTAGTCCGTGCTCGATCGCGAGTGAATAGAGAAGAAGTTGAATCTTGTTGTTCTTGATCCAAGCGCCGTGTTGTTTCGTGCTCGATTCAGACGACTTGTAATCGAAGACCGCCAAGTGACCTTCACGATCCTGATCAATGCGGTCGATACGACCTGTGAAGGTCAACGCACCTTCTTCATTCGCGTCGTACGGAAGCAGTTCACCGGTAGCTGGTCGCAAGAAGCCTGCAATTGAATATTCACGCTGAAGCGTTTTCGCTTCTGGGAATTTCTCGCGGTAGTCTTTCTCGAAAGCGAGAAACCTGCGCGCAAGATCGATGTGACGCGCTTTGAGCGGCGACCACAACCGCTCATCCGCCAGACGATCGATCCGCGCTTTCACACGGGCCGCTTCGACAACGGCGTCGAGTTCTTCGTCCGAATAATCAAAGCGCATGGGCTCAGCCGTTAACCCCTCAAACACCGCGTGCATGAGACTTCCGCGGCGCGAGTGATCGACTTCGAGATCCAGTTCTGCGTCATCCGTAAGCGAGAACAAATGCTTGGAAGCAAAGATGAATGGGCATTCGAGGTAATCTTCAATTCGGGATGGCGAAAGCTTTTTGATAACGCCAGCTGCGTAGTGATCGATCTCTTTTTCGTTAA
>CAJYOV010000224.1 GCA_913776405.1 Pseudobdellovibrionaceae bacterium | reverse complement strand
AACACGAACCTGAACGTAGCCCTCGTTGAAGTACATGTACTGAATTAACTGAATGTCGCGATCGAAGGCGTCTTGCTTGTAAGCGCCCGAACCAGAAATGAAGCTGAAGAAGCCACCCTCTTGAGTTTGCATCGCACCTTTGATGCGGCCATCAAGAATGTTGCGGTTTCCAAGGATTGTGACGCGTTTGACTTTAACTTTGTCGTTTTCTTGGATGTCAAAAATGACCTTAACGCTTTCACCGCCAGCGAGTGTTTCAATACGAGGAGTGACCTTCGCGAGGAAGAAGCCTTTGTCTTCGTAGACTTTCTGCATTTTCTCGACGGCTTCGCGGACCTTGTTCATGTTCAGGATCTCGAACGCTTTGAGCGAAGCGGCTTCCTGAAGATCAGATGTCTCAACGTCGCTGTTGCCTGAGTAAACGATTTCGACGACTGAAGGTTTCTCAACGAGCGTATAAGTGAGGTTCGCCGTGCCGCCTGAAACTTCGCGGTCAACTTTGACGTCGTAGAAGTAGCCCGTACGGAAGAGAGCTTCGACGTCGTTGCGGATCTTATCAGCGTTGTACTCGTCGCCTGTCTTACTGACCAATCGAGCCGTCACAGCATCAAGTTCGATTTTTTTATTACCACGGAACGAGATCGTGCCGACTTTGAGGTTCGACTCAGGCGCTTTCGGAGCGGCTTCGATCGTTTTGTTGCGATTCGTGCGTGACTGCCGATTGCGGCTGGCGCGTGTTGCGCGCTCACGAGCCGTTCGTGCAGGCGCTGGCGCACGCGGCGCTGCTGGCGAAGGCGCGTTTATTGTGCCTGTGCCCGTGTTGTCTTGCACTTTCGTCGGACTGCCCGATTGGCGAAGTGTCGAAGATGGCGGTGCCGCCGACGTTGCGCCAGTTCCTTGAGTCGCTGGTGCTGTCTGTGCTGACGCGATCTGGCTAACAAAGCCAAAAAGAATTACGGAGATTGCGATCTGCAGTCGATTGGAAGCCATAATTCTCACGGAAACCCGAGTTGTTTTAATAGTTTACGATGCTTCGGCGAGAGTCTAGATCGAAAAGCCTGTGATGTCAAAAACAGAGGTGGCCCTCTTAGAACAGCGGTGCCACTCAAAAAAACAAAGGTGCCTTTCCGCAGGCAACTTCCCAACCGTCAAGCTGGGGACTACGCCCACAGCCCGTCTCGCATCTTCAGCACTCGCGGGAACTTTTGCGCGAAGCCCATGTCGTGAGTCACGACAACGAGGGTGAGGTTGAGCTTCTCTTTGAGCTCGAAGAAGAGGTCCTGAATTTTTGCGGCATTTGCCGTATCCAAATTGCCAGTTGGCTCATCCGCAAAGAGCACCTGAGGCTCGAGGACTAACGCCCGTGCAATAGCCACGCGCTGCTGTTCACCGCCCGACATTTCCGATGGGTAATGATTCACCCGCTCTTTCAGCCCCATGAGATCGAGGAGCTTTTCAGCTTTCTCTCGACTTTCTTTTGGCGCGAGGCCCGCAATTCGACACGGCATCATGACGTTTTCGATCGCCGAAAATTCCGCCATCAGGTGGTGGAATTGGAAAACAAACCCCATCGAGCGATTTCGAAACTCGGCGAGCTTTTCGTCAGACTCGCGCGTGAGCTCGGCGTTTTTGAAATGCACTTTGCCAAGAGTCGGTTTGTCGAGTGTTCCCATGACGTGAAGGAGCGTACTCTTGCCTGAGCCTGACTGGCCGACAATGCAAACGGCTTCACCAGGTTGGACATCGAGATCGATGCCTTTCAAAACCTCGAGACGGCTAGAGCCCATGGGATACGATTTCGTGACCCCACGAATCGAGAGCAACGGAGCATTCGAGCTTGGGAGGTTATTCATAACGAAGCCCTTCTACGGGATTAAGGCGCGCTGCTCGCCGAGCGGGTACGATCGAAGAGACAAGGCAGATGACAATCGATACGACGAAGATTGCGATCATCTCGACCGGTCTGAGATCAACGTGCACGCGACCAATGTGATAAGTCTCAGCGGGAAGTAAAACGATATAGCGCTGAGCGATCTCAAAAGCGTATGCGAGCACGATGCCCAAGATGAAGCCCGGAATCGTGCCTAAAATTCCAAAGGCGATGCCTTG
>CAJYOV010000223.1 GCA_913776405.1 Pseudobdellovibrionaceae bacterium | reverse complement strand
CGCGGCCCACAGCGCGTATGAGATATACGAATCTTTTCCGAAACCCGCGAGCGAGTCGGTAGCGGTCGATGCCAAGATGGCGGACCAGAGTGCGATCTCAACCAAGCTTGTGAGCACCGGTTGAATGACGGCGTCGGTAAAAAGATTAACGCGGTACTCAAGTTGCGAGAGAACCGCCATCCTTCCGCACCCGATCATCTTTCTCCAGAAATTTGCGAATGACGTCTTCAAAGTCGGCCTCTTCAATTTTCAAATCCTGAACTGTTGCGTGAGACATAATGCGCTGAATAGCTGGCGCAATCTGTCGCTGTGGGAGCTCCGCTTCAAATGTCAAAGCATCGGGCGACAAGAGTGCGCCGGGCGCAATTTCAATTTGAGTTGCGGGCCCTTGAGAGATCGTGAGTGATAGTTTTTGCATCGGCTCAACGGTGCCCATAAAGCCGTCGACCGAACCGTCATAGACGATATGACCCTTACTGATCAGGAGCAAGCGGTCGGCTAAACGTGAGATATCGTCCATGTAGTGGCTCGTTAGAATCACAGTCGGCTTTTCGCGCTCGACATAATCAGCCAAAAATTCGCGAATCGCGGTTTGCGCCACGATATCGAGACCGATCGTCGGTTCGTCGAGAAACAACACGCGCGGGCGGTGAAGAAGTGAACCAATGATTTCCATCTTCATGCGCTCACCGAGCGATAGGCGACGAAGCTGAACATGCAACATTTCAGCGCAAGACAGAACGTCAGCCAGGTGAGCCACGCGTTTTTTCGCTTCGCCGGCTTCGATGTCGTAAATGCGTGCGAGAAGCTCGAAGCTGTCGGCCGGTGGCAGATCCCACCAAAGTTGGTTCTTTTGCCCGAGCAGGATGCTCACTTGGCGCAAGTAATCAGACTGACGTTTTGCGGGGTCAAAGCCGAGTACACGGGCTTCGCCGCCGGTCGGAGTGACGAGACCCGAGAGAAGTTTCAGTAGGGTTGTCTTGCCGGCGCCGTTACCGCCAACGAGTCCGATAATCTGACCGCCGTCGATCGATAAATCTGTTGGTTGAAGCGCGATCTTCTCAAGATACTCGCGGTTGAAGAAACCTTTGAGCGAGTTGAGAACGCCTTCTTGTTTTTTGTACGTTTGGTAAGCGCGGCTTAAACCGCGCGTTTCGATGACTGGAGCCATCCGAAGACGCTAGCACTGTTTCGCCTAACTTAGTTCAGGAAACTTCGCAGAGTTTCTGCGGCCTGAGCGATTTTGTTGAGGCCGTCGAGATGCCCGCCGTCGCCTTCTATCACGAATTCTTCGACCGACAGGCCAAGTTCGCGAAGATCCTTGATGCCGCGGTCCGCATAGGCTTTTTGCATGACCTGGTCAGAGCTAGCGGAAACGAAAAGAAACTTTGCTTTGAAGCGGCTCTTCCGTTCTTGCACGGAAAACAGTTGAACGGCGCGAGCCGTGCGTAGCAGTGCATTCGCATCGGACATCGAGGCGCGGGTCCGAGCGAGATCGTCGAGCGACTGATCGATTGCAAATTTGCCTTGAAGCTCGAGGGCTGGATCTGGACTGCGATCGCCAAGGCGGCGCTGATAAAGTCGAAGCGCCCAATCATAGCCAACACACGTGAGGGTGATTGTCTTGAACGCGTTTGCTAAGCCTTCGACCGGCTCTTGCTGACCGTAGTAGTCGCCATTTTTAAAATTCGGATCGAGCGTGATGGGAGCCGCCCAGAGTGAAACAAGCGAAATCAAATAAGGTTCGGTCGCAAGACCAGGCCCGATGACGCAAATCACGCGATCGATGAGGTCGGGATAGCGCGCGGCCCACTCAAGAGATTGAAGGGCACCCATCGAAGGGCCACAAACAGCGTGAAAGTGTTTGATGCCGAGCGAGTCGGTGAGCGCCTTCTGCACGGATACGAAATCGCCGATCGTGACGATCGGAAAGTTTGAACCGTACGGGTAGCCTGTGACAGGGTCGATCGAGTGCGGCCCTGTTGTCACGACGGTTGGGTTTTTCGTATTCACGTTGGAAAGCGTATCGGAACTGATGACAAAAAATTTGTTGGTGTCGATGGCTTTGCCCGGACCAATCACGGCGTCCCAGTAACCGGGTTCTGGATCGGATTCGTTGTAGCGCCCGGCTGCGTGAGATGTTCCAGAAAAATAATGCGCAATCAGAATCGCATTGTCGCCGCGCTCGTTCAGAGTTCCGTATGTCTCGTAGCCGACTTCTACATCTTTTAGAATGCGGCCACATTGGAGCAAAAGCTCAGATAAGCGGAAGATCTTTTTTTGAACGAGCATAGGTCAGTTCCCAAGTTGACGAGATTCCAAAACACACTTAAGCCGAGAGAGATAAATCAAAAGGGGAAAGCGATGTCATCTCTTAAAGGCAAAAGCGCATTGGTTACGGGTTCGACTAGCGGTATCGGTCTTGGGCTCGCAAAAGCCCTTGCGAAAGAAGGCGTGAATCTAACAATCAACGGCTTCGGCAAGCCTGAAGAAATTGAGGCGCTCACAAAATCTTTGGCGACTGAATTTGGTGTGAAGGTGCATTACTCGGGTGCCGACATGAGCAAGCCTGCCGACATTCGCAAAATGGTTCAAGAGCACGAAGATCGGAATGGAGCGGTCGACATCCTGATCAACAACGCAGGC
>CAJYOV010000222.1 GCA_913776405.1 Pseudobdellovibrionaceae bacterium | reverse complement strand
GTCTGTGGTGCAACGTTCTCGATCGACGCGATCTTAGCAAGCTTGAAGGTTTAAAAGATGATTCAAAAGATCAAAGCCGAGCTCGGTCACTTCGCGACTCAATCACACAACTTCAAAACGCTTGTGCTGACAAACTTCGTTTACGCGTTTGTGTTGCCTGTGATTGACATCTTCGTTGCCGCTTACATCATGCGAAACTCGAACGATCCGGTAAAAGTCGTCATTTATCAGCTTACGATTTACACGGGCATTCCCCTCACCTTCTTCGTGAACGGGTTTCTCTTAAAACGCTTTAACGTGAAGTACCTGTACTCAGCCGGGATGCTTCTGAGTGGCGTTTCGATGGCCATCATGATGACTCTCAAAGAGTTAAACTTTGTCGGGATCGGGTTTGCCGGTTTGCTGATGGGCTTTTCATTTGGCTTCTATTGGGCCAACCGCGATTTCCTTTCGCTTGCGAACACGAACGACGAAAATCGCAATTACTACTACGGCCTTGAAACCTTTCTTTACACGATCATCGCAGTGCTTGTCCCAATCGGCATCGGTTGGTTCTTGGAACTCCAAGGCGGTGCGGAGTCTGTTCAGCGCGGCTACCAAATCATCACGGCGATTGTCTTCGGCATCGCGATTGTCGCGTCTTTCGTTTGCTTCCGCGGGACCTTTACTCAACCCGAAGCGAAACCGTTCGTTTATTTTAAGTTTCATCCGCTCTGGCAGCGCTTCTTGGGCCTAGCGGCGTTGAAGGGTTTGGTCCAAGGCTTCTTGGTGACGGCACCTGCAATGCTCGTCATGATGCTCTTAGGAAAAGAAGGCGCTCTCGGAACGGCGCAGTCTGTGGGCGCTGTCGTCGCTGCGATCGCGATGTACTACATCGGGCGCTTCTCGAAACCCAAACACCGTGTTCATATTCTCGCGGCAGGGCTGATCTGCTTTGCCGTTGCCGCATTAGCGAACGCAGTCATGTTCAATGCTGCGGGCGTTATGATCTTTCTACTGTTCTTGCTTCTCGCAAGGCCGCTTCTCGATCTCGCATACTTCCCGATTCAGTATCACGTGATCAACGCAGTGGGTGCTGTCGAAAATCGCTCGGAGTACGCTTACATTTTGAATCATGAAGCAGGCTTGTGGGTGGGTCGCTTTCTCGGTGCCGGAACCTTCTTGGCGCTCGCGTACGGCGTTTCGACGCCGATTGCGCTTCGCTACGCGATTCTGATTGTCGCGCTCATCCAAATCGCGTCGATTTGGATCGCAAAAGATGTTATCAGCCGCGCTGAAAAGCTTGCTGTGCGCACGATCCCGACTCTCGCTGTCGTTTGTTTTATCGCGGTCAGCGCCCTAAGCGGAACCGCATCGGCCGCTGCTGCGGCGAATCGGTCGCCTCTGCTGCTTCGCGCGCAACCGCAAATCTCGCTTTCGCGCATCGATCAGATGGCAGACGTTCCGGGCCCGCTCGAGATCATCGATTACCGCAAGCTGGCTCTCGATTTCGACTCGAAGGTCTACGACTTCAAAGCGACCGACCCTGTGACACCCACTCACAAAGTTTGGCCGCTCATTTGGTGGGACAACGCTCAAGACAATTTCTCGCAAGCGACCGTGGGCATCTACACAGCGATGTCAGACGTGCGCCAAGGCCCTACAGTGAATGGCGGGCGCTTCCACGAATCACTTACCACGATGGGCGCAGTCCTCGGCGCAACGATCGTTGGTCTCGATAAGTCAAATCAAGATGGTCTCAACTACGTATCGATGTTGAAGAACTACTTCAATCGCGATACGGGCTGGAACATCATCCAAAACAATACGAACCCCGAATCGGGCGCACAGGGCGGCGGCTACGCGCGCGACTGGTGGTACGACGTTTTCCCGAACGTTTTATTTTACGCGATCTATGATCGGTACCCGAACGAGCCCGGCTTCGACCAGATCGCCAAATCCGTCGCGGATCAATTTTATGAAGCCGACCGCGTTTTGAAGGGCGACTACAACTTCTCGTTTTTCGATTACAAAGAAATGCAGCCTAAGAAAAGTTGGATCTGCCCGCAGCCCGACGTGGCCGCTGGCCATGGCTGGGTTCTGTACGCGGCTTACCAAAAATTCGGCGATCCTAAATATCTTAAAGGCGCAAAGAGCGCGATGGCGGCTCTTAGCGCGAACTCCGTCAATCCGTCGTACGAAATCTTGATGCCGTTTGGTGCTCTTCTCGCGGCCCGCTTGAATGCCGAACACGGCACGTCCTACGATGTGCAAAAGATGATCGAGTGGTCGATCGACGGCACCGCTATTTGCCGTCAAGGC
>CAJYOV010000221.1 GCA_913776405.1 Pseudobdellovibrionaceae bacterium | reverse complement strand
AAGAGAGTCTCACGAGCGTGGGTGTATCAAAACGAGACGAGCCAAATCGAGGGCCGCGTCTGCGCAACTGCGCGGTCGAAAAGGCACTGGTGCGTGAAAGCAAATTCTCGCTCTCATGGTTCGTGCTCGTCTTGCTTACGACTTTCTTGATGCATCCCTCGGGCGTAGAGGCCGCACCAGCGAAGAAAGCAACATCGCGACCGCAGCCGGCGGAGGGCTCCAATTGCCCCATTCAATTCGTGGATGAGCTCCGAGACGCAACACAAGTGAACCTTCAATCTTTGGTCGGGGGCGGTCTCTCTTGTGGCTCGATCTCGTTAAAAGAAGTGGAACGTTTCGACTGTAACTCGCGCGTTACGAACGAGGGCCGCGCTTTGCGATTGACGGATCAGCTCGACAAGATCGCGCTCCAAATGTTCTTCCAAGAGTTGGCAAGTAACTCGCATGCCCAAGCGAATTGCCGTTTAGGCTTTTTCAACCGCTATTTGACGAATTCAAGTGAACGATCGCGCTTGAACGAAAAGGCCGCTTCGCAGTTCGACACGATCAAAGAAGATCTAAAGCTTCTTTTGGATTATAAGACGCGACTGACGAACGAGCTTGCTGAGAATCGAAAACGCTATGCCGGCGATCGCGCGCTTGCGTCGATCAACGCCGAAGGTGTTCGAGATTACGAACAAAAAATTCAAGAGACGAGTGAGCAAGTCACGAAGCTTCTTCTCAGTGTTCCGATGGGCTATGACCCCGATGTCGCGCGTTCGCTTGCATCAATGGGTGAGACCGGCACTTTCGACGCAAACCTCTTTCAGAAAGCCATGCATCAGGCGACCGAGAAGTATCAAAAAGCGTCTGACTACTATGCAGGTAAGTTCACAACAACGAACAAAGAAGCCGGTCGCGGCACGTACTGTCTAGGTGTCGACTATCGCAATATGGCAGGTCGCACAGGCCAAATCGGCAAATGGGTCGACGGTCTGCCAAATCAAGCGCCGGAAGAAAAGAGCTTCCGGCAAAAGATGGAGTGCCGGTTAGAGGCGACTTATGAAATCGGTCAGTCGCGTTTCAATACCGGGATGGCCGTGGCAGGTTTTGCGTCGATGATCTTTCCGCCAGCTGCGGGCGCACGCGCCGTCGCTGCAGGTTTAAGAGTGGCGGCTGAAGCGGGTACGGCTCTGAATGTCGGGATGAAGGCTGCAACCGCCGCGAACATGTTGATGACAATGGAAGGCCTTCGTCAACAGTGTTTCCCATCAGGTGCACTCGTTTCGGGCGAGCGCATGAAAGCGGGAGAGACGTGTAACCCTGAGGCGGACTTCATTCGTGCAATCGAAGAGCCTAGCAAATCCGCTTGCGCGATGGGCGCGGTGATGCTTGCAGCAGCGCCTCTCCATCTTCAAACGCTTTTGAAGGCCGGCCGGATCAACAAAGTTCAAGCCGCTGCGGCTGCGAACTTAGACGAAACCGAAATCATCGTGACGGGCACGCGTAAACAAGCGCGAGTCCTCGCTGCCGCTGACAAACTCAGCGAAGCTGATCGACTCTCGATTGCGCAGTCCCTGCGGCCGGGTCAGAAGCTTTCGAAGGCTGAGCGAGACGCGGTCATCGAAGCGCATAGATTGCCTCTCGATCAAGCTAAGAAAAAAGCACTGATCCTTCGCCGCGCGGGATTCTCGCAAAAAGAAACTCAGTCGCTCATGCGAAGCGGTGTCACGGGTGAAGGATTTGCGGCGGGCGGACCTCGCGTTATTCCCCAAGCCGATCTCGAGAAAGCAGCGCAAGCTGAAGCTGTTGCGGAAAGATCGCAGTCGTCTGCAGCTCAATATGCGCGGCAAGCAGCGGCTGCCACATCGCCTCAAGAGAAGGCTGAATTCCTGATGTCAGCTCGAGACGCGCATGAACGATCTGGTCGGGCGTATCTCACAGCAGGAAAAATCAAGCGCGATCGCGAAATGTTGAAAGAAGCCGAATTCCAATTCATGCGCTCTAATAACCCTTCGGCTGCAGCGAATGCCGCGTGGGCATGACTTGAGGTTTCTCAAAACCCAGACATGTTCATGGTGACCTTCCGCAAAGTCGTGAAAGAAGCGACCGATGCAGCAGCCAAGAGCCCCGGTGACGCCGCTGCGGCCGCGAAAGCAAAGTTCCTGACATCGAAACTCGAGAAGGTTGAAGAAAAGTGGGCCGCTTCGGGTCGCGCTTCACCACAGGCTGTGGCCCAGTCTGCGCCGCCGCCTGCGGCTCCTCGCGCGCCAGCCGCCTCGATAGCGCCGCCAACCAGATCACAGATGGCGATGAAAGCAAGTGAGCTCCGTCTTGCGAACAAGCCTGACGAATCGAGCGCACTCTATTTAAAAGCTGCCGAAAAGCCGTCGTTCTCGGATCGCAATTTTTCGTCAGCCTTTGAAGAGAGCGTGAAGGGGAGCGGCGAAACCGCAAGGCAGATGGCGCGCGAAGCTCACGCTGGTGGTCCGTCGCGATTGAATGAGTTCGTGAACTCGCTTGAGTCTGAAATTCCGAAGTCGATGACCGAAACACAGCGCACAAACCTTCTTGGCGCTGTTCAGGAACTTCGCAAAGTTCCGCCCCGCGACCTTCATCTTTACGATGCGCAGGCGCTCAAGCGTGTTGAACGCAGACTCATGACGGAAGCTGAGAACCCGGCTGCTCAAGTTTCGAAGTCGGTGATTTCAGGCAAGCGAGACAACGTTTTGCAAATCTATCAATCGCGTCTCTCGAATGGGTGGTCTCGAGAAAGTGTTCGCAGCGAACTCTCTCAAGAGCTTTTGAACGCTCAAATGATGTCGAATTCTATCAAGCGTTCTCCCCGCGGTGGGGATGCAAGTCATTGGGACAAGCGCATTCAAGTCTACCAAGGTCTTCTTAAAGACCTCGATCTAAAGCCGTAAAGCTGAGCGCCGCGGAAGCGGTCTTTGGCATCGGACGATCGAACCGGTCAGCTCTTACTCCCTAAAGAGAGTGCAAAATGAAATCAGGAATGCGATCTTCTCTCAGATTTTCTGGCAGTGGGAGCTGCGTGATCCCCGTAGCTGTGAGCGCCGCTTTCACGCCTGCGGCATGTGCGCCGACAACATCCGTGTGCAGTTGGTCCCCAAGCATCACCGCACGTGAAGGTGCGAGACCGGATTTCGAGAGCGCAAGGTCATAGAGCAAGCGGGCCGGCTTTCCTAAAACTTCGAATTCAAATTTTAAATCCGGCGCAAGGTCGTTTAAGCCAATCTCGAGTAACTTTGCTAAGCTTCCGCTCGTAAAGGCGAACGCACCGTTGCCACGTGGATAAAGCAGATCTGGATTCGCAATGTAGAGTTTCGGGAATTTTCCTCGTTTTGCCATTTTGTGAATCGACGTTAAGAGCACGTCGAGTGTCGGCAACACGTCGAAACCTGAGTCGTCGCCGATAAAGAGGGCTTCGAAATCAAGCGCCTCGCGGACGTCGCGCGCCGGATCTAGAATTTCAATCACGTTGGCGCCCGCACGTGCGGCGCACTTTTTCGTTTCCGAAGTTCCGAGTACAACCGTCGTTGCACCTTGCAGGCGATCGCGTTCGACCACGAGCGAGATCGCGAGGCCCGCCGAAAGAATGCGTTCGACGGGGACATTCAGCCCACGGTCTCGATACACGCGAGCGCAGGTCTCAGGCGTGCGGGAGGCGTCGTTCGTTACGATGAAGAATTGTTTGCCGGCTGCTTCGATCGCCTGCAGAAACTCTGAAGCTCCTGGAAGTGTTCCGCTCGAGGTGATCAAGACCCCGTAGGCATCGATCAGAAAGAGATCGAAGTCTGAGAGCAGTTGCGATGATTGAACGATGAGGGGCTTGCCAGCTGATTTCGTCACGATGACGCGCATGTTGCGCCGCATATCGGCTTCTCGTCAACCTTCGGGGCCGATATTGTCGGCCACCATGTCGAAGCTCGATGCCGATCAAATCCACTACCTCAAAACTGTCCTCGGCATCGAATCCGCTCTCCTTCCGCGCGTCTTGGAAGTTCCCGCAACTGAGATTCTAGGCCCTCTTCCTCCAGAGGCTCCGTCGGCGCCTGATACAGGCGCCTTTGAAGCCGCCTTTGAAGAAGGTGTCGTGGGCATCAGCGAGTTCCGGACTTCAGGCGATCAAAACGCAGCCAAGGTTCTTCTGCTGATCGCGAGTGAATCTTCGAGTTTCCCTCTCGAAGGCGAGCAAGGGGAGCTAGCGCGCAAGATGATAGCCGCGATGAAATACCCTTCGAGCCATCTCTTCATCATCGAGTGGACTCACGCTCGCCTCGGAAACGCGCCTCAAGGCGTACGCGATCTCCTCGAGATCGACCCGAAGCCAATGCTGATTTTTGGCACAACGACCGCTAGCTCACTCGTCGGGCATGTCCCATCTTTTGGGCAGTGGACCTCGTGGGAAGGGACGCGCCTCGTCGTAACCGAACATCCAAAAGAGCTCCTTCTCGAGCCAGATAAAAAGAGATTGGCCTGGGCGCACATGCAGACTTTTATGAAGGGTCTTTCGTAGCACATTGCCTCTGGTCTAGGCGCGGATGTCTTGCGCCGACACTGAATGCTTGATTCAATTTTTCTGAATTCTGGAAACCTCGCTCATGGTCGAGCGAGAGGCCGCAGTTTCACCTCGTCCAAGGAGTCGGATGGGCCACTGTCTTCTCGTAGCGTTGCTACTTACAATTTCGATCCAGGCTCAAGCTCTTACAGCGGCTATCTCGGATCAAGAATCCATTCGCGTTCGACTCTCAAAGCTTGCAAGCGATTCGACACAAGTTTCGGGGCTCGATCTTCGCTTTACGGGTCATCCGCAACCGCTCACGGGATATCACGTCTTCAAAATTCGATGGGAGCGACCGCTTGCTCCCGGGCTCCCGTTAACGTGGATCGTAACGGATCGCGATCGCGGAACGGAGCTTGCGCGTTTGAAAGTAAAGAAGTTCGAGATCTTCGGAACAAACATTCGAGTCGGGGCGAAGTCGGTGCCGACATTTGTGCAGCTCGCGCCGTCGGATCTAAAAGCGCGTTCAATTGATGTCGTCGCTCAGCTCGACCTCGAAACTTATCTTGCTGGCGTGCTCCCGTCTGAGATGCCTGCGTCTTGGCCGCTTGAATCACTTAAAGCACAGGCCGTCGCAGCGAGAACGTTCGCTCTGTGGCGTAAGTCTCAACGAAAGAACCCGGCACTGACGTTCGACGTTGAATCTGATGTCATGGATCAAGTTTTCCGACAGCCACAAGCGGGCCTCTTGAAAACGCAAAGGCTCAGCAATGTCGAACGCGCCTTAAAAGAAACGCGGTCCGTGATTCTTGAAGATTCAAGACGCCGCACGTTCCAGGCTTACTTCCATGCCGACTGCGGCGGGCAAACGGAAGAAGCGTCGAATGTCTGGGGTTCGGGCGAGAAGATGGGAACGGCTAAAGACGGCGCATGCCCTTTGAATCCGCGCGCACGTTGGACCACGCAAATATCTGGCGGTTCGTTGTCTCAGAAGTTGGGTGCGTTGGGTGCTAGCCTTCGCGCGCCGGCGACAGCCGCGATTTCGAGCGGCTCGGCGCTCTCGAAAAGACGGGTCACTTTGATCGAGATCTTAAAGACAACCGCTTCGGGCCGGATCGACACGCTTCCAGTCGCCTTCAATGTGGGCGATGACGTGATCCTAAGCGGTCACGCGTTCCGCATGGCGCTTGGCTTTGATCAAATCAAAAGCACGCAATTCGCGGTTTCTAAAACCGGCGGCGATTTCATTTTTAAGGGGATCGGCTACGGCCACGGAGTCGGGCTTTGCCAGTGGGGTGCGAGAGAGCTTGCGAAAGCAGGGAAGT
>CAJYOV010000220.1 GCA_913776405.1 Pseudobdellovibrionaceae bacterium | reverse complement strand
ATTTGTCTTAACAAATTCGATCACGGCTGCGTCTTTGGGTTTCTGTGCGCAATTGGAAGTTCCAAACAGAATTCCGAGTGTCTGCGTGCCGGTCATGTTTGAGCTTGCAGCCAGCACCTGACTGTCTTTACCCCAGATCACACTCCCAAGGCCGCAGCCTGCGGGCCCGACTTGCTCGGCGCGCGCGTGTGAAGACATCAAGACGACGAGAGTCGCAAAGAGGCCGCCCCGAAATTTCAAAAAATTCGTAGAACCCTGCTGATTAGGTGCCATCGTTTAACCCCCCGTTAAGCTGCAAGTGGCAGCGAGGGCCGAGTTCTGGTTGATCTCTTTCAAAAGTGAGCGTGTCACGTCGAGCGACGACTTTGAGGAGTCGTAGAGCGACGGAACTTCCGAGCGAATGATGCTTCTAAAGATCGCTACGTCGTTGCATTTGAGAAGAGTTGCGAGACTCGCGATCGATTCACCTTCGCCGCGACTGAAGTCTTTAGCGAGCGTCTCTTTATTCGCTTCGATGAACGCAGCGGCTGGATACGCACTTTCCGGAATGTCGCAATTTGATGTGCCGGTTGTGATACCAAATGTCTGGTTCAAGGCGATCGCGTTCAGAGTTGCGGCCGCAATTTGAATAGGCCCTGGTTTCGGACCGAACACGATCGAACCAAGACCGCAGCCAGCAGCGCCGTACCCTTGCCCCGAGAACTGATCGTAGAGCGGCGGGCGTTCGTGCTTGCGTGCGAGAACTTTCTTTTTATTTGGAGCAGGCACCGGCGTCGGCGTTTGTGCGAGGGCACTTGATCCTGATAGGAGAACGCCGAGCGCCAAGAGCAGAATCTGTCTCACGGACCACCGAGATAAGAGTCGATAACGCGTTTATCATCGAGAAGATCTTGGCCAGAGCCCGACAGGGTGATCTTACCAGTTTCAACGACGTAAGCGCGGTGCGAGACCTTTAAAGCCATGCGCGCGTTTTGCTCAACCAGCAAAACGGTTGTGCCTTCCGAGTTCACTTTTTTCACGATCTCGAAAATCTGCGCGATGATCAAAGGCGCAAGACCGAGCGAAGGTTCATCGAGGAGTAGAAGCTTCGGGCGCGAAAGAAGAGCGCGGCACATCGCGAGCATCTGTTGCTCACCACCTGAAAGGGTCCCTGCTTTTTGAGCAAGGCGCTCTTTAACGCGTGGGAAGAGCTCGTAGCAATGATCGAGATCTTTTTGAATACCGTCTTTGTCTTTACGGATGTATGCACCGAGTTCGAGATTTTCCATCACCGTTAGGTTCGGGAAAACGCCGCGACCTTCAGGCGAATGAGCCATACCGCGAGTGACAATCACGTGTGGCGGGCAGTTCGCAAGGTTCTCACCGCGGAACGTGACCGAGCCTTTGTACGGCACGATGCCAGAGACAGCGCGAAGAGTTGTCGTTTTGCCGGCACCGTTTGCGCCGATTAAAGACACGACTTCGCCTTCGTTCGCTTCGAACGAAACGCCTTTGAGTGCGTGAATGCCGCCGTAGAAGACGTTTAAGTCTTTAACTTCGAGAATCGGTTTTGCCATTAGTGGCCCCCTTCGACATCGGCGCCGAGGTAGGCAGCGATGACTTTCGGATCTTTACGAATTGCATCCGGCAAACCTTGAGAGATTGTGACACCGTGATCGAGGACCAAGATGCGTTCGCAGATGCCCATGACGAGTTTCATGTCGTGTTCAATCAAGACAACCGTGAGGTTGAAGTCGCGACGGATCTTCGCGATCGTCTCCATCAACCCTTCAGTTTCTTTGTGGTTCATGCCGGCTGCCGGTTCATCCAAGAAGAGAACTGTTGGGTCAGTCGCGAGCGCGCGAATGATTTCGAGTTTTCGCTGTTCACCGTAAGGTAAGCTTCCGGCTTCGTCGTTCGCTTTGCCTTCAAGGTTGAAGATCTGAAGCAGATCGAGAGCTTTCTGGCGTAGGCGTTCTTCTTCACGGTAGTGGTGCGGCGTGCGCAACACAGCATCGAGAAGCGTGTGCTCAGCGTGTTGGGCCGCTGCGATGACGACGTTGTCGAGCACCGTGAGTTCTTTGAATAAACGAATGTTTTGGAAAGTACGGCTGATGCCCAAATGTGAAATCTTAAACGGCTTTAACGGGCGTGTGTCTACGCCGGCTAGGTGAACCGTGCCAGCTGTCGGTTTATAAACGCCAGTCAGCACGTTAAAGACTGTGGTTTTACCTGCGCCGTTTGGACCGATGAGGCCGATCAGTTCGCCTGCGCGAAGCTGAAGGTTAAAGTTATCGACCGCTTTCAAGCCGCCGAACTGCATCGTCACATTTTTTGCGTCTAGTACAACTTCGCCCTTGGCGATCTTCGTCGACGTCATGTTCTTATTTGCCATTTTTTCTCCAGAGGTCTGGAAGCTCGCGAGTTCCGAGGATGCCTGACGGGCGCAAGATCATGAAAAGGATCAACGCGAGCGAGTAAAGCACCATACGTAGATCGATGCCCGTGATGTCTGTCAGCGGGCGAAGAACGAATTCAGGTAACAGTGTTACGACGGCTGCGGCCATCACAGATCCCGTGAGGCTACCCATACCGCCGAGTACGACCATGATGATTGCGTCGACCGACTTCGTGAAGCCAAACGTTGCTGGCGTTAAGCCTTGCGCTGCGTGCGCGAAAACTGCGCCCGCGATGCCCGCGAAGAACGAAGAGATCACGAAGACACGGACTTTCACTTGAGTCGTGTTGATACCCATCGACTGCGCTGCGATTTCGTCTTCGCGAACGCTCAAGAACTTACGCCCGTGAACAGAGTGAACCATACGCCACAAAACGACGAGTGTGAGAATCACCCAGAAGATCGCAAGCAAGTAGTTCATGTAGAAGTTCGTGAACACGAAATCACCGAGAACGACTTCTTTCGGTCGCGGAATGCCGAAGAGACCGCGCGCACCACCGATAGCCGGGGTATTCAGGAGAATCACACGAATGATTTCACCGAACCCCAGCGTTACGATCGCAAGATAGTCACCACGTAATCGAAGGGACGGAAGACCTACAACATAGCCCGCTGCTGCCGCAACCAAGCCGCCTGCAATCGCAAACCAGATGAAGTCGAAGAAGCTTGGGTTCTGAACGACCGCAGTCGAAAGGTAAGCCGATGTGTAGGCGCCGAGCGCCATGAAGCCCGCGTGACCGATCGAGAACTGGCCCGTGAAACCGTTTACCAGGTTCAAGCTCGTTGCGAAGATGATGTTCGCGCACATGAAGAGAAGAACGAGTTGAACGTACTGATTCGTTGAGGCTTCGAGAAGCTGGCCAACAATTGCAAGTGCGATGAACGCACCCACAGGAGCGACGAAACTCATCGCGAAACGTTTCGGTGCAGGCTTCGCTGACGGCTTCGTTCCAACTTCAGGAACAGGGTTGTGACCGGTTTTGTTTGGATCGTTCGTCATTAGACTTTCTCCTGCGAAGGTTTACCGAGGAGACCCGCCGGACGGAAGATGAGGACTAAGATCAACATCGCGAAGGTGAATGCGTCAGCGTAAGTCGACGAGATATAGCCTTTCACCATTTCTTCAGCGAAGCCGATGAGGAGACCGCCGAGAACGGCACCACCGAGTGAGCCGATACCGCCGACAACGGCTGCTACGAACGCTTTCATGCCGATGATCATGCCCATCAATGGATCGATCTTCGGGTATTTCATCCCGATTAAGACCGCGGCAACACCTGCGAGCGATGAACCGATGATGAACGTCATCGAGATGATGCGGTTCACGTTGATGCCCATGAGAGATGCGACAGTCCAGTTCGTCGAGACGGCGCGCATCGCCTTTCCGGTTTTCGTGTAATTGATCATGTAGGTGAGTACGGCCATGAAGAAGACCGCGACACCCAAGATCGTGACGTCGAACAAACGAAGTTCAGCCGTACCGAGAGTCGCGAGCGTCTGGTCATCGAGAACGTTCGGGAAGACTTTCGGATCCGCACCGAAAATAATCTGACCTGAATATTGAAGAAGAAGCGAAACGCCGATCGCGGTGATCAGGATGTTCAGCTTCGGCGCGCGCCGAAGCGGACGATAAGCAAAGCGCTCAATCGAAACACCGATGATCGAGCAGACCACCATCGCGGCAACGATGAGCGTGATCAGAGTGAGGAAGCCCGGTTTGTCGGCTAGACCCATGTAGCGAGCGGTGTAGAACGCCGTGAAGGCGCCGACCATGTACACTTCTGAGTGAGCGAAGTTGATGAGCTGAAGGATGCCGTACACCATCGTGTACCCAAGCGCGATAAGCGCGTAGATGGACCCCAAGCTCACACCATTGATGATGTGCTGGACGAGTTCGTTTGTGAAATCTGACATGCTCTTAATAGAGCCTTAGATCTCGTAAAAGTTCAATTTTAAAGGGAAAAATCAAAGGGCCCGACAGGCCCTTTTCTCAGAAACTAGACAGTTGTCTGCGTACGCGGAGGCTTCGCGTCCGCGTCGGAGTTCGCTTAAGGACTGATCGTCGTAACAAATTTGTTATCAGCGCCATCGACTTTAACGACGACTGCCGATTTTACGGGATTGCGGTTTGCGTCCATCGAAATTTTGCCCGTCACGCCGGCGAAGTCTTTGGTTTTTGCGAGTTCGTCGCGGATTTGAGCCGAAGTGAGGTCGGCTGTGCGATTCATCGCCTCGATGAGGACATTCGCCGCATCGTAGCCCATCGCTGCTAGACCATCGGGGACATCGTTGTACTTCGCTTTGTAGCGTTTAATGAAGTCAAGAACGACGGTGTCAGTTGAGTCGGTCGTGTAGTGGTTTGAGAAGTAGCCGCCCTTGATAGCGTCACCACCGATTTCGTAGAGCTTCGCTGAATCCCAGCCGTCGCCGCCCATGAGTGGAACGTCGATTCCGAGTTGGCGAGCTTGACGCGCAATTAGGCCAGCCTCGGTGTAATAGCCAGGGATGAAAATGGCATCTGGCTTCGAGGCTTTCAGCTGCGTGAGTTGCGCTTTGAAATCCATGTCGCCACCTTGGTAGCTCGCTTCAGCGGCAATCGTGCCGCCCAGCTCTTTAAACGTCTTTTTGAAGAAGTCTGAAAGGCCGACTGAGTAGTCCGACTTCACATCAACAAAGACCGCGACTTTTTTTGCTTTCAAAGTGTCGTGAGCGAATTTCGCCATGACGGTACCTTGAAACGGATCGATGAAGCAGACGCGGAAAATATAATCGCCCACTTCCGTTACTTTCGGGTTTGTCGAAGACGGCGAGATCATCGGTACTTTGTTTTGCTGAGCGATCGGAGCTGCGGCAAGCGAACGTGAGCTCGCGTTTTCGCCGATGACGGCGATGACGTGATCTTGCGTAATCAAGCGAGTCATCGCAGACGCGGCCTCTTCGGACTTTCCTTGGTCGTCGAGCGAGCGAAGATTGATCTTCTTGCCTTTGACGCCGCCTTTTTCGTTCCACTCGGCGATCGCGAGCTTGATCCCGTTTGAAGTGTTGATACCGAATGTCGCTTCGCTACCCGTGAATGAGCCGTATTCACCGATCAGGATTTCGGAGCTCGACGACGTTTTGGCTGAACCGTCTGCCGCTTGCTCTGTTTTGCGTGTGCAAGAGACTGATGAGAGAAGAGAAACCGCGAGAAGAAGACTTGCCGCAAACTTCGATCGGCCGAGGTTCGTGCGAGTGCGGCGTTGTTGAGAAGGTGTCATGTGAGTAAATGTCCTGACTTGCTCGTTAGAAAGTTAAGGAGAAACCGTTGTTACATAGCGATTTGACGTTCCGTCGACTTTGACGACGACAGCAGGTTTTACCGCGTTTCGTTTTTCATCGATCGTGATCTTACCGGTGACGGCTTTAAAGTCTTTCGTTTTCGCAAGTTCATCGCGAATTTGATCAGGCTTTAAATCTTGAGTGCGTTCGATCGCAGAGAAGAGAATATTTGCCGCATCGTAACCCATGACAGCGACGCCGTCCGGAACAGAGTTGTACTTGGCTTTATATTTCGCGACGAACTCTTGAACCATCGGATCGGTTGACTCGACCGTGTAGTGATTCGAGAAGTAGCTACCATTGATCGAGGCCCCACCGATTTCAGAGAGTTTTGTGGAGTCCCAGCTGTCGGTACCAAGGAGAGGGATGTTGAGACCCAGTCCGCGCGCCTGACGAGCGATCAGGCCCACTTCGGTGTAAAAACCGGGGATGAAGAGGCCATCCGGTTTCGCAGCTTTGATCTGTGTCAGCTGCGCTTTGAAGTCGATGTCGCCGCCTTGGTAGCCAGCGTCCGCAGCGATCTCGCCACCCATTTCTTTGAACTTAGCTTTGAAGATATCGGCGATCCCGACAGAGAAGTCCGACTTCAAATCGCGAAAAATCGCAACACGCTTCAACTTCAAAGTTTCTCGCGAGAACTT
This sequence comes from Pseudobdellovibrionaceae bacterium, assembly GCA_913776405.1. Classification (GTDB taxonomy): domain Bacteria; phylum Bdellovibrionota; class Bdellovibrionia; order Bdellovibrionales; family JAMPXM01; genus CAJYOV01. Next base: position 5,354 of record CAJYOV010000220.1, on the reverse strand, counting down.
TGCCATCACCTGACCTTGAAAAGGGTCGATGAAGCAGATGCGAAAGATGTAGTTGCCGACTTCCGTCAGTTTCGGAGCGGTCGCCGTCGATGAAATGAGCGGAATTTTGTTTTGTTGCGCGATTGGACCTGCCGCAAGCGCGCGGGAACTGGTGTTGTCGCCGATGATTGCTAGCACGTGGTCTTGATTGATGAGGCGAGAGGCGGTGGCTGCGGCTTCTTCGGGTTTACCCTGATTATCGAGGGATTTGACCGAGATCTTTTTACCTTTGATGCCGCCCTTCGCGTTCCACTCTTCGACAGCCATTTGGATGCCTTTTTGAGTGTTGAGACCGAAGGTGGCTTCTGAACCCGTCATGGCGCCGAGATGCCCGATGAGGATTTCTTGATCGTGATTACGAGTGCAACCGAAGCTGGCGATGAGAACGAGGCCAGCTAGGGTTGCACGAGAAAAGAACGAGCGGATCACGGGGCGATTGTTGTTACAAAGCGGTTCACGTTGCCGTCAACCTTTACGATAACCGCAGGCTTCACTGCATTTCGTTTGTCGTCGATCGTGATTTTGCCGGTTACAACTTGGAAATCTTTTGTTTTCGCGATTTCGTCGCGAATTTGTTCAGGCTTCAAGTCAGCTGTGCGCTCCATTGCGGCGATCAAAACTTTCGCGGCATCGTAACCAAGAGCTGCGAGAGCATCCGGAGTTTCGCCGTATTTTTCTTTGTACTTTTTGATGAAGTCAGAAACCGCTGGGTCTGTCGACTCAGTCGTGTAGTGGTTCGAGAAGTAGTTGCCGTTGATGGCTTTACCGCCGATTTCGTAAAGCTTCGATGAATCCCAGCCGTCGCCACCAAGAAGTGGAACTTCGATGCCGAGCTGACGAGCTTGGCGAGCGATCAAGCCGACCTCTGTGTAGTAGCCTGGAACGTAAACAGCGTCAGGCTTCGTCGCTTTGATTTGTGTCAGCTGAGCTTTGAAGTCGATGTCGCCAGACTGGAAGCTCGTGTCGATCACGATCTCGCCGCCGAGTTCTTTGAATTTCTTTTGGAAGTAATCTGCAAGACCAACCGAGTAGTCCGATTTCACGTCGCGAAGAATCGCAACTTTTTTCGCCTTCAAATTTTCGCTCGCGAATTTCGCCATGACCGTGCCTTGAAACGGATCGATGAAGCAAACGCGGAAGACGTAATCGCCGACTTCAGTGACCTTCGGGTTTGTCGACGAAGGTGTGATCATTGGAATTTTGTTTTGCTGAGCGATCGGAGCTGCCGCAAGTGATCGCGAGCTCGCAACTTCGCCGAGGATCGCAGTGACGTGGTCCTGAGTGATCAAACGAGTGACCGCTGACGCTGCTTCTTCCGCTTTGCCTTGGTTATCGAGTGATTTCAGTACGAGTTTTTTACCTTTCACGCCGCCTTTTGCATTCGCTTCTTCGAAGGCCATTTTGATGCCGTTCGATGTGCTGATGCCGAACGTCGCTTCGCCACCTGTGAACGATCCGAACTCGCCAACGAGAATTTCGTTTGATGAACCCGACGCTGAAGCGGAACCGCCGCCAGCTGCTTGATCGCTTTTGCGCGTGCAACCGACTGATGCAACGACAGCAAGCGCGAGTGGAAGTGCGAGAAGCTTTTTGAACATGAAGAACTCCGTAGCAAATTAGGATGTGAACTCGAATGCACTTGAGCGACAGAAAAGTCGCCTAGGCCCTTGAGCTAACAGTGATTTTTGCTACGAGTCAACGTCCGGTGACACAGGGGGCCTGTTCGCCGGAGCGTCGTTGTGGTGTTTAGTTTGCGAGCGAGCGAAGAAGCGAAACTAGCTCAGGTGCGACAGACTTTTTCACACCGATCACGTTGTCGAAAGGCACGACGACAACGGCGCCTTTAACGAGACCTGTCATCGCGTCGCATTCACCACGACGCAGAGCTTCGACGGCCTCGGCCCCTAAACGTGATGCGAGAATTCTGTCAGCAGCTGTCGGGCTTCCGCCTCGCTGGATGTGGCCGAGAATGCAAACTTTCGCGTCGAAGCCTGCTTTCTGAAGGATCGCCTCCGCGAGATCGTAGGCCCGACCAGGTTTATGTCCTTCGGCTGCGACGAGAATCGAGCTTTTTTTGCCGCGCTCCATTCCGCGTTTGATGCGGTCAATCGCTTGATCGATCGAAGTCGGATTTTCGGGGATGAAGATTTCTTCGGCGCCGCCGGCGATGCCGACGTCGGTCGCGATGAAGCCCGAGTCGCGCCCCATAACTTCAACGATGAAAAGGCGGTCGTGGCTGGCAGCCGTATCGCGAATGCGGTCGATCGCTTCGAGCGCGATATTGACTGCAGTGTCGAATCCGATTGTGACATCCGTTCCGGCAATGTCGTTATCGATCGTGCCGGGGACACCCATGATTGGGAATTGGTGTTCTTTCCAGAGAGCGTGTGCACCTGTGAAAGAGCCATCGCCGCCAATACAGACCATCGCATCGATACCAGCCGCTCGAAGATGTTCAACTGCTTTTGCGCGCGCTTCAGGCTTGTGGAACTCAAGCGCTCGACCGGTTCTCAAAATTGTTCCGCCGCGCTGGATGACGTTCGCCATGGACCGAAGGTCGAGAGTTTCAAATTCACCGTTCAGCATACCCACGTAGCCCTGAACGATGCCTTTGACTTCCATGCCGTGCAGAATCGCGGTTCTCGTCACAGCGCGAATGGCCGCGTTCATGCCCGGCGCATCGCCGCCGCTTGTATAGACTCCGAGGGTCTTTAGTTTCGATGCATCAAAACGCTGCATAGTAAGATCCGAACCTTTCAGTTGCTCGACTAGCTTAGTCAGGTGGCTTCGGTTGGTCCAGGGTAGACACAGGCCGTCTGAATAGAAACTGAAGCTTCAACAAGACTTTAGTTTTGAAAATGTCTCAGTTTCAGACGGTGATCGTTAAGATCGTTTGAAGTTTGACCGATGAAGAGGGTGTGGAACGTCATGGTTGGACCTTCAAAAGAGTAGGAAAAGCGCTGATCTTTTTTGCGCTTTTAGCGAATGCGCTCGTAGCGAATGCAGCTACGAACGCGGGCATTACTTATCAAGGTCGGATCTTGAAACCAGATGGTTCGCCACTTCAAGGCGCCACCGTGCAGTTCCGCATGCAGATTCGAACTCCCGGCACTCAGAACTGTTTGATGTTCGAGGAAGTTCAAACGCAAGACATGCGCAACTCCAACGGAAGCTTCGCACTCACAATCAACGATGGGAATGGGACGCGAACGGACGCAACAGGCTTCGGTCTCGACCGCGTCTTTGCAAACCGCTCAGCTTACACATTTGACCCAGCGACGTGTGCGACAGGCAGCACCTATACTCCGAACGTCGACGATGGACGGAAGCTTATCGTCTTTTTCAAAGACGAGACGATGTCCACGTGGGAGCCTATGCCTGCGCAGAACATCAACTTCGTGCCGTTTGCGATGGAGACAAAGCAAATCGGCGGCTTCGGTGTAAATGATCTTTTGCGCTTTGATATTCCAGCAACGGCGCTCAAAAACACATCGCCATTGAACGAAGCTCAGTACGACAAGTTGATAGCGCTCATCGCGGGGACATCAACCGATTACGAACGTGCAGGTCGATTAGGCGGTGTGGCACTCCCGACGTTAGGTGCCGGTCAAGCGGGTCAAGTCTTAAGCTGGACGGGTACAGGTTGGGCCGCGAGTGACACGGTCCCTGCGGATTCGATTTCAACCGGCAAAGTTCAAGCAGGTGCGATTACGTCAGACAAAATTGCGAACGGCACAATCGTTGGTGCTGACCTCGCATCGAACATCGCGATCAATACGACAAACACGATTGCAACATCCGGAACGATCACCTCGAACGTTACGACTGCGCGCGATTTCCGAATCTATGATCTGGACATAGCGCCGAATGAAAACTACATCTCATTTAAAGCGCCGGCCTCTCTATCTACAAACTACATTTATACTTGGCCAGGCAACTACGGCACGGCGAACCAAGTGCTCACGACAGATGGAGCGGGTGGTTTGACTTGGGCTGCGCCAGCAGCTGCGACTCAGTGGTCAAACGGCACGGGCGGCGCGATTTACTATAACGGCGGAAAAGTCGGTATTGGAACAGCGACACCATCAAGCCCTCTCGATGTGGTGAGTTCGGACTCCAACCCAACGGCGCCCGCGTTTAGGGTCAACACACATCCGACGGCGGCGTCTGGTGAAGCGACTGCGATTTACTCCTACCAAGTCCTAGATGGTGGCGTGACGACTCCCGGCGTTTACGCCATGAAAAATGAGATGATCACCGGTAACGGTTTCGGTGGCACGTTCATTTATGGCGTTCATAACTCTCTCAATTTTAATAGCACGGGCGGCGTCGGCGGCGAGATCATCGGTACGAAAAACGTCGTTGGTTTGAATCATCCGTCTGGCACAGTTCAAAACGCTTTCGGCGCTTACAACCTCGTGAACCTCACAGATTCGGGTGTGACCGATAAGGCGTACGGAAGCTACAACCGTATCGCGCGAACCGCGGGCACTCTCAACACCGGTTACGGCGTGTACATCGCACCAATTGCGGGCACCGCTCATTACGGTCTCTATCAAGAAGGTACAACGGACTTGAACTACTTCGGTGGCAGAGTCGGTGTCGGCACGACGAACCCGACTCAGGCTATCGACGTCGTCGGTCGCGTGATGGCAACTGCTACGTTGACGAATCCAATTGCGTTACACGCGCGTGGTGCAGCGGGCGCGAATGCGAACCTCGTTCTTCAAGCGAATCAAGGAACGGGTTCGGCCCAGTGGATCACATCTGATACCTCAGGCACGATGAAACTCGGCGGTACGGGTAGCACTGAGCCAGCAAACGGCGCGGTGAACATTTTGAGCACGGGCAAGGTTGGCATTGGCGTCGCGGCGCCAACTGCGACATTGCATCTAACTGCTGGAACAGCGGCCGCAGGAACATCACCTTTAAAATTAACTTCGGGCCCGGTGATGACAACGCCTGAAGCTGGCGCGATTGAATTCGATGGCACTTCGCTCTTTTACACAGACAGTACGAACACACGCCGCACGCTCGGTGTTGCAGGTGCGGGCATCACGGCCTTGACCGGCGATGTCACGGCCTCTGGCACTGGTTCGGCCGCAGCGACCGTCGTGCAAGTCGGCGGCGTCACAGCCGCAAACGTCGCATCAGGCGCAAACTTGGCCAACGCTGCGACTGCGGCAAACACAGTCGATACGATTGTAAAACGCGATTCCGCAGGCAGCTTTGTCGCGAGCAGCGCGACACTCAACAACTCATTGAGACTGAGAGACGGAGCAGCGGGTGGCACAGTCACCGTCGCTGCACCCACA
>CAJYOV010000219.1 GCA_913776405.1 Pseudobdellovibrionaceae bacterium | reverse complement strand
TATACGTTCGGTGTATTCAAGCGCGTGCCGACTTCAAAAGATGCCGACCGAATGATCATTCAGGTGCACGAAGTAAATCCCAACGTGCCCTATCGCCCGGCGAAACCGGGCGACGATGTCTCGAGCGATCCCGTCCGGATGGAAGTCATTAAAGCCGCGACCGAAGATGCGAAACCGAAGTTCTCTGGCATTATCGTGGGTCTTCAAAATTTAACCGGCAAGGGCTACATGCTCGTTGCGCCCGCCTACCGGGGCGGCCGAATTCCAACGAGCGTCGAAGATCGTCGAAAGAATTTGATTGGTATTGCATACCTTCGTTTCAGCGAAGGCGGCGTCTTCGACATCTTTCAAGGTCGTGTTCAGACAAGAACGTTCATCGACATGGAAGTTTATGCTGGCCGCCTCGCCGATCAAACGTTTGCAGCTGAGCGCCGCGTGCTTGATCGCAACCCCGAGGTGCATTACGAAGGCCATCGTCGCTTTGACTTTGAAATGCCCATCGGCGGACGTCCTTTCACCGTGCGTGTCTTTACACTCCCCGGCTTCGACCGCGGCTATCCAGCCGTTTTCGCGGGTCTGATCCTTCTGATCGGCGCGACACTGAGCTTTGCGGGCTACCAAACGCTGAAGAGAAAAGAAGCCCGCGATCAACGACTTTTACAGAGCGAACGTCAGCTGAAGCTTGTCACCGAGTCTTTGCCCGCGATGATCGCGCACATCGACACGTCTATGAGTTTCAGGCTCACGAACAAAGCCTTCGACACCTATTTCAAACAAGAAAGCGGCGCGCCTTTAGGCCGAAGCCTAGTCGATGTCGTAGGCGAACGAAATTACATCTTGATGCGGTCTTCAATCACGCAGGCGCTCGGCGGTGACATTGTCGACGAAGACTGGTCGCTCGAACAACCAAATGGCAGAACGCGCCAGTTCCAAACTGTGTTTTTGCCGGATGTGAACGCAAATGGCACCGTGAAAGGTGTCGTCATGATGTGGAACGACATCACCGAGCGAAGAAAGTCAGAAGAACAATCGAAATTCTTAAGCGAGTTCTCGACGGTCCTAGCTGCGTCACTCGATCCTCAGCAGACGACTGAGAAAGTCGCCGAACTCTTATCGCCGGCCCTTGCTGAATGGTGCGTGATCGATCTCTTTGGCCTCGATGGCGAATTGAATCGCGTGGCCGTATCTGGCCAACCAAATCCACTGCGCGACAGAAGAAATTGGGGTCAGCTCGCCGCGGCGACAGGCGCGATACAGCGTGAAGAACTCGGCGACGCTGCCGTGATCGCGATCCCGCTCCGTTCAGCAGATGGCATCTTAGGCGCGATGACTCTCGGTGCGCCGAAAGCGACCCAGGCCTTCGGTAAGGGCGAGATCCTTTATGCAATTGAAATCGCCCTTCGTGCGTCGCTCGCAATTCAGAACGCGCGCTTGTACACCGACTCTCAAGAACTGAACCGCGCAAAAGACAACTTCCTTGCAATGTTGTCGCACGAGCTTCGCACGCCGATGAACGTGATCCTGGGTTGGCTCGAGATCCTCACGACCGAAGACGTCGACGACGAGACTTACAAACAAGCGCTTGAAACTTTGAACCGCAACGCGCGTATCCAAATTCAGTTGATCAACGAACTCCTCGATGTGTCTCGCATCATCAACGGCAAACTCACCGTCAGCCCAAAATTCTGCGATTTGGGCGAACTCGCGGAAGGCGCGCTCGCGAGCGTAAAACCTGCCGCTCAAGCGAAACACATCACGTCGACACTTAGGACCGAAGGCGATCTCGAAACACTCGCCGACCCTGAACGTTTCCAACAAATTCTTTGGAACCTTTTGTCAAACGCGCTGAAATTCACGCCACAAGACGGTCAGATTCACGTTTCGGTTCGCGGATCGAAAGACGAAATCGTCGTGAGCGTTCAAGATACCGGTGCCGGTATCGACAAGGCTTTTCTTCCATACGTGTTCGATCGCTTCCGTCAAGAAGAGTCGTCGTTTGCGAAGCACGCGGGCGGTCTCGGCCTCGGCCTTTCGATTGTTCGTTATTTGGCTGAGGCGCATGGCGGCTCCATTACCGTTCAGTCTGAAGGTAAAGGGAAAGGCGCGAAATTCACGTTGGTGATGCCTCGTGCAGGCATGCGGGAATCGCTTCAAGTGCTGGATTCAAAATCGCCACACGGAAAAAACTGATTTGATTTTCGTAACGCATGAAAAGGTTGAGTTGATGGAAAAGCTTCTCTGGATCGACATGGAAATGACGGGCCTCAACGTTGAGACTGAACGACCGATTGAAATCGCGGCGGTCATCACCGATATCAATTTAAAAGAGCTTGAAACGTTTCATGCGGTGATTCAGCAACCTCAAGAGTTTCTTGATCGCATGGACGATTGGAATACGCGCCACCACGGCGAAAGCGGATTGACGGCACTCGTACCGAACGGTCAAGAGCCAGCGGCGGTAGAAAAGGCGATGATCGCATTGGTCGAACGGCATTTTGTCGGTCAGCCAGCGGTGATCGCAGGCAACTCAATTGGTCAGGATCGTCTGTTCATCACGAAGTACTTCCCCACTCTCAATACGAAGCTTCATTACCGGATGCTCGACGTTACGTCCTGGAAGATCTTGATGAACGCGCGATTCAAAGTGAAATTCGAGAAAAAGAATACCCATCGCGCAATCGATGACATTCGTGAAAGCATCGGCGAAATGGCGTTTTATCTCACTCACGTGAAATCAGACGTCTCAAATTGAGCCGACGTAAGTTGATTTAAAAACACCACACTTTCGTCTCCTGTTTTGTATCAAGTCGAGCTTCTCAGGTGCCGATGGCTCAAGGAGTGAGACGAAGTCAAAGAACACGCCTAAGTTTGATGAGCGCCCTTATGCTGAGCACAAGCCTGTACTTAGCATTGCTGGCATCGGCTCCGGTTCGCTCTTGGGCAGCGCAAACGCAGCAGGCGCCACTCGTTCGCCTTCAAAACGGCTCACTTCCGGTAACGCAACAAAACTGTCAGGTGATTGAAGATCCGGAGCCGCCTTTTCGTATCATCAATCCTTACGGAAACGCTCTAGAACGGTCTGCGCCGACGTCTCAAGGCGCATCCGGTGCCGCTTACTTTCCTCGAGGCACGATCGTGAAACTTGTCGACGAAGATTTCGGGCGCGTCCCTCTTCTCGGTACAAAATATCCGAAGACGCTCGCTCCACGTGTAAGAGTGCTCTCGGTGCCTTCGCTGTCATCGTCGGTCGAAGGTGCCACCGCGCAATTTAAGCAAACCGAATCTTTAAATGGAAAACGCGCAACCGTCGGCTCAACGGGCTTCATCAATCTAGCGGATCTCACACCTCTCGTAGGCAGTGTCAGCTCGCCGGCAAACGTGATCTTTCAAGTGCGTCGCGACAGCCCCATGATTCAATCACCCGATCTTAAGGGCCGTGCCGTACGCTTAGCCTATGAGGGCTCGAACTACTTGATTCAACGTTGCTGCCCGCAAGGGCTTGATGCAAACGCAGGGCTTTCTCAAGGTTTGAGACACAAAAAAGAAGTGGAGCGCAACACAGCCTGCAAGTATTCGCCGATCTACGATCTTCTAAAACCGATTGATCGCGGCGCTGGCACACAGCTCGAGTATCAAGTTGAAAGACGGATCGCGCCAGCCAGCTGTGACGCCTTTGCAAGCTCCCTTTCACCAGTCAGTCCGCAGAACCAGCGAGCGGCGTTCATGTTAAGCCAGGCGCTGACACCGCCAAACGATGTCGACCTTCAGCGCCTGCAGAAAGCGGCGTCAGAACAAGCATTGCGTTCGCGCAAGCTATCGCGTGCGGTTGGCTCAGGCTATCGTTCTGGCAATCAGTCGAAGGGCATGTGTAAACAAGCGGTCAACGACTTGCTCATGCAATCCGGCATGATCACAGAGCGGATCCCT
>CAJYOV010000218.1 GCA_913776405.1 Pseudobdellovibrionaceae bacterium | reverse complement strand
GAGAACTGAAGGTGAACTCGGCCAAGCCGTCGAAGTTGCGGCACCGTTGTCGAAATAAAAAAGGGACTTCGCGATGAAGTCCCTTTTTCATTTCAGTAGACGCCAAAGTAACAGACGTCGAAACGCTTATGAACCCGAGAGTTCGATTTTTGCGATCGTGTTCAATTGCATGTTGCTTGTACCTTCGTAAATCTGGCCGATTTTAGCGTCGCGCCAGAATTTTTCGACTGGGTACTCTTTCGTGAAGCCGTTGCCGCCGAAGAGATCGATCGCCATCGACGTGATCTTTTCTGCTGCGCGAGATGAGTAAAGTTTCGCGATAGCTGCTTCTTCGATGAAAGGCTGGCCCGCGTCTTTCAAACGAGCGGCGTTGTAAACCATCAAACGAGCGGCTTCGAGCATCACGCGCATTTCAGCGAGTTGGAACTGAACGCCTTGGAACTGCGCGAGGTTTTTGCCGAACTGTTCGCGTGTCTGGATGTAGCTGCGAGTTGCTTCGTACACACCTTGCGCGATGCCGACCATCTGTGCGCCGATGCCGATACGGCCTTCGTTGAGCGTTTCGATTGCGATCTTATAACCTTTGCCGACTTCACCCAAGATGTTGCCTTTTGGAACTTCGCAGTTCTCGAAAAGGAGTTCTGTCGTCGAAGACGCACGGATACCGAGCTTGTCTTCTTTTTTGCCGACCGTGAAACCCTTAAATCCTTTTTCAACGATGAATGCAGTGATGCCTTTGTAGCCAGCCGATGGGTTCATATTCGCGAAGACGATGAACACGCCAGCTTCTTTGCCGTTTGTGATCCAAAGTTTTGAGCCGTTCAAGACCCACTTGTCGCCTTTGTCTTCTGCGCGAAGCTGGAGAGCGAATGCGTCTGAGCCTGATGTGCTCTCTGAGAGAGCGTAAGCGCCGACCCATTCACGAGCGAGTTTCGGGAGGTATTTCGATTTGATTTCTTCAGAACCGAAGCGGATGAACGCGTTGGTGACGAGCGTGTTTTGAACGTCGACGAGAACCGAGACCGAACCGTCGATACGACCAATTTCTTCAACGGCCAAGCACGCCATGAAGAACGAGCCGCCTGTGCCGCCGTATTTTTCTGGGTTCTCGACGCCCATCAAGCCCATCTCAAAAAGTTTTGGAAGAAGGGAAGGTTCGAGCTGTGCGTGCTCGTCCATTTTCGTGACCAGAGGCTTGATTTCGCCTTCAGCGAATTCGCGAACGGCGTCGCGGAACGCCAATTCGTCTTCAGAAAGTGTTGTGATAGCGGAACGTGCGTCAGTCATGAAAGGCCTCCAGTTGCTAAGGCCCAGATATTTACTGTAAGCTCGCCCAGAATCAAGCTACGAAAGGGATCTTCTGTGACTGCATCTCCAGACCGAATCATTCGCGTCCTTGTCGCCAAACCGGGCCTCGACGGCCACGACCGTGGTGCGAAAGTGGTAGCGCGTGGCTTAAGAGACGCAGGCTTCGAGGTGATCTACACAGGTCTCCACCAAACACCCGAAATGGTTGTTTCGGCAGCCATGCAAGAAGACGTCGACGTTGTCGGCCTCTCGATCCTTTCCGGCGCCCACGTGCCTCTCGTTACAGCAGTCCGCGAGCTCATGGTGAAACAAGGCCTCGAAACGCCAATCTTCGTCGGCGGCATCATCCCAGACGACGACGCCCAGCTCTTGCTTTCGCAGGGCGTCGCAGCCGTGTTCGGCCCAGGCTCTTCGATCGGCGACATCGTCACGAAGATCAAGGCGCTGGCTTAAGGCTGCTGAGGCAGCCAGTGGAAGAAGGCACCGTGCGCTTCAAACCGACCTGCGCGGAAGGTTTCGGCAGCGCTCATGGGCGCCATGATGATTGTGAAACTGACGGCGCCAGCGTCGATGTCTTGATAGCCGTGGTGGTCCGAGACACGATACTTCGATAAGAGCGCTGTGTAGTCGGCAACCGCGCGTTCAGAAACTAATAAATTTGCGACCGTTTCTCGCTGAAGCTCGTTGAGATGTTTCGGCAGGATCGAATCAAGGCGCGACTCGCGCGCGATTCGCTTAGCTGTATACCAATTCAGTTTCGAGGCGTCATACGGATCGGCTTCCATGACGGCTTTGCGTGCACGACCGATAAATTCAGCCGTGATGTCTGAGCTGCGAATCGCTTCAAGTTCTGAACCGACGAGGGCTTGAAGTCGTGACGCAAGCGCAGTTGAGAGATGCGGAGTTTGATCGCTCTTACAAAAGCGGAAGCAGTTTTCAGAAACTTCCTCGATCAAATTTGGCGTTACGCGCTCAAGTTCCCAGTCGTTTGAAAACGCATAGCGCGCGCGGAAGAACGAAGCACGGCGAGTGGCGTGATAGAAGCGCGCGATGTCGCGGTCGCGCTTTGGCATCAAATACGAGTTTTGAATCATCACTCGGCGCCACGGCAAAATCGAATCGAGTTCTTTCCAGGCGATGCCCGTGTGATTGAGCTCACCCCCGCGGCGTGTGCCCATGTGGCCGATATCCATCAGAGTGTTTTCAACGCGAAGAATCGCGTGATCGGAACTGCCAGGCGTCATATCGAAGCCGTAACCGACAGACTCATGAAGAAGTGGTTCGAGTGCAGGGTAGGTGACTTCGTTTAGCATCACGACCGGCACAACTCCGCGCTCGGTTTGACGTTTAAACCAAGGGATCTCAGGATGCGCGCTCAAAAACGATTCGATCGCTGTGCGGCGTGAGTTCCAATCGGTCTCAGACGCTTTGGTGAGAGCCGCGCGTTCTGCTTTCGTTTGCTGGACAACCTGGGAGACGAAGTTCGGGTCAAACGTATCACGGCAGAAGGATGCCCTCGCCCAAGCAGAAGGCGAGAGAAGCGCCGACGTTACGAGTATGAGAAGGGTTTTCGCCGAGAGTTTCATTTTAGAATTCCGCCGCTTGTTCAGCTGTGATCAAACGTTTCTGCACGGCTTCCGCAACCAACGGTTTACGGAAGTGCGGGTGGGCTACGCGAATCATCGCGAGCGCGCGCTGAGATTCCGTTTTACCTGCCAGTTCCGCGATACCGAATTCCGTCACGACGTGCGTGACCATCTCGTGAGGTGTCGTGACGGCACCATTGTAAGTGTCGAGCGTGATCGCAGAGATGCGGTCATCCTTAACGGTTGAGCGAATCGCGATGATCGCTTTTCCGCCTGGGGCGCGCATGCCGGCTGACATGAATTCAACTTGGCCGCCTGGACTACTCATACGGTGACCATCGGCGCCGTGCGTGGCGTTCACGTCACCGCGGAGAGTGACCTGAAGGGCCGTGTTGATCGCATGAAACTTTGGAATCTGGCCGACAATCGAAGGGTCATTCGAGATCGCCGTGCGAGTTACATTCACGCGCGGGTTTTGATTCAACCACTGATAGAACGTGGTTGAACCATAACCGAAGCCCGTCGTTGCTGTCGTCGCAACGCCGCTTTCCATCATTTGCATCATCGGGTCGCCCATCATTTCGGTGTAGAACTTAATGTTCTTACGACCCGCAGCCGACATAGCTGCTGGAAGCCCTGTGAACGTACCACCGATACCAAGCTGAACCGTTGCGCCATCCGGGATCAATTGCGCAAGGAAGCCGCCAATCAGCTTCTCGCGGTGCTCGGGGTTCAAGAGCGGCGGGCCGGCAAGCGCTGACGTGCTCGGGAATTTTGCTGATATTTGTTTTTCAGTGAGATAGTTGTCACCGATCGTGCGCGGAACATTTGGATTCACTTCCGCGATGACCTTCATCTTTGGAAGAGCATCAATCAGAGAGAGAATCATGTCGTTGTTGGGGCCAAGGCTGTAGCGACCTTGCTCATCGGGCGGCGCCACGCGAACGACCATCGCATCGTAATGGAAGTCAGGACGATCCGGATTCGCTGCGTGACGAGCGAAATCTGAGAGGTAGCCCGGGATCACGTCGACATGGCCCTCTTTCGCGAGCGCACGCAAGTTGCCGCCAAGGAAGAGCGCCTTTACGCGGAATTTATTGTCTTTCGTCGAAACGCCGCGTTTGAATGTCGCTTCTGAAATTCCGTTAACGAGAACGTGGACATCGAGACCGCGTTTCAAACGTTCGGCATGATCGATGAGACCCGACATGCCCTCAGGGCTTGCGCCCGCCGCAATCGGGAAGAAAACTTTCGCGCCGTCAGGAATGATATCGAGTGCCTTCGCAAGCGGCGTCTCGCGAGAGCGTTCGATGCCTTTTATGATATCTTCGAAAGGCTGCTGAGGCTCGGGTGGCAGAATGTTTTCAGATTCACGGAAGCTCTTAACGCCAACGTCGTCAGCGAGGTAGGCCACCATCGCAACATGACGTTGGTTCGCCGCGTGGGCAATGCGGCGCCCGATTTCGTAATGCGCAATACTGCGCGAAACGCCCAGTGCATTGAAAAGCGGAATGCGTTCTTCGGTCGTCGCATTCGGCGCCGTCTTCCCGAGCTCGATGCCCGTGACCCATGCGATACAGTTGTCTGATTTGCAAGGTCCGCGCTCGGCCGGTGTCGCTAAGTAGTGCTCAACGTTTTGCGACTCGCGCGTAGTGATCGGAATCAAGTTCGCGAAGCCGATGATACGGCTTTCGTGTTCACCTTGCCACTTGATGAACCAATCG
>CAJYOV010000217.1 GCA_913776405.1 Pseudobdellovibrionaceae bacterium | reverse complement strand
ATGCGGTCACTATGAAGGTGATGAACGCGGCCTCTTTGTTTTCAGAATCGTTCAAAGCTGTGTGCAGGCTGTTCGCGATCGTCGTCAGGAGTGCGATGCCGACGATACCCATGATCAAAGAAGCGGGGAATGCCGCCAAGATCGAAGTCACAGTTCCGCAGATGAGGCCAACGATCAAGTACGTAGAACCGGAAACAAGGGCTGCGATGTAGCGCTTGTTCGGATCTGGATGTGCTTCGGGGCCAAGTCCGATGGCTGCGGTAATGGCGGCAAGACAAACGGCGAAGCCGCCGAAAAAACTGACGATGAGATTCACAAAACCGGTCCAAGTCAGAAGCGGCGAAAGAGGCGTTTTATAGCCATTTGATCTCATCACTGAAATGCCGGTGAGATTTTGAGAAACCATGGTCACGATAAAGAGGGGAAACGCGAGACCGAGTGTCGCTCTGAATGAAAATTCAGGCTTTGTGAACACGAAACGTGTCCACGCGAAATGGATCTCGCCAAATTTCAGAAGACCCATCGCAGCTGCTGTCGCCATGCCGACCACTAGCACAAAAAGCATCGTGTAACGTGGCGAATACCGTTTTGCCAAAAGGTATGCTAAAAACATTGCCCCAATCAGTAGAGGTTGATCTATAGCAGCAGAGAACGAGTCCAAACTAAAATGAAGAAGCACGCCCGCGAGCAAAGCTGCGGCCATCGAGACGGGGATCCGACTCATGACCTTTTCGAACCAACCGGTGAGTCCACTTAACAGAATCAAGGCACCTGTGATGAAAAACGCGCCGATCGATTCGTGAAGCGAGTAGTCGGCAGCACCAGCGGCCACAAGCGCTGTCCCGGCTGTTGACCAGGCCGTGACAACGGGTGAGCGGTAGAAAAGTGTAAGCGGTAAAGTCGTGAGCGCTATGGCAAGACAGATCGCGCCGAGCCACGAACTCGTACTTTCTGCCGTGAGGCCATAGCCCTTGGCCGCTTGGAAGATGAGCGCGGCGCCACTCGTGAGGCCAACGAGAACTACAACGAGCCCGGCGACGGTCGCTTGAAGTGAAAAGTCGCGACGAATTTGATGATACATGTCGGCTTCCAGTCCCAATGATTGATTTTATCGCGCGTGCGACGAAATACTTATGTCATGAACACGCCACCGAATCACGTTCCGAAATCGCAGCCCGTTCGCGCAAGCCAAGTGACAATGACCGAAATGGTTTTGCCGCAACACACGAACTCGTTTCATAACGTCTTTGGTGGTCAGGTCATGGCCTGGATCGATATCTGCGCCGCGATCGCGGGGCAACGCCACGCTCGTAGGCCGGTCGTCACGGCAAGTGTCGATGCGCTTCAATTCATCGCGCCTGTTTTGCGTGGCTGGGTCGTGAATCTGAAAGCGTCCGTCAATTACACCGGCCGCACATCCATGGAAGTCGGTGTTCGCGTTGACGCCGAAAATCCAATCACGGGCGAGAAGCATCACACATCAAGCGCTTACCTGACATTTGTTGCACTCGACGATTCGAATAAACCCGTCGAAATCCCACAAGTGATCCCCGAAACCGAAGAGGAAAAACGACGCTACAAAGCCGCCGAGATCCGCCGCCAACATCGTTTGGCGCTTCGTGAAGAATTGAATCCGAAGAAGTAATTCAGGGATTACTTCGCTGTCGGCTTTGCAAAGCTCAAAGATTTAACGACGGCTTCGAGTTTTGCATCTAACTTTGAGCCTCGGAGAGTGTCGTAGCAGAGGCTCTCTGTTTTTCGTTTGATGCTAAATGCGATCGTCGCGCGGCACGACACGTGTTCACCTTTAGGCTTTGGGCGCTTCGCAAGTTCGGATTTGCTCCAGCTTTTGAAATTCGTGATATCTGTTTCGAGGCGCGTTCGGTCTTTCACGTCGACAGGTGTCGTTGCGCGGAAGCCCGCTCCCAGATCTTGAATCCAATCTTGGCCTTCAAGAGCGAAACAACGTTTTCCCGGCGGGATCTCGATGCAAAGACCAAGCTCTTTTGGTTCTAGCGGTAAGCCGTCTGACGCGAAAACCGATTGGGCAATAAAGAAACTAAAGGCGAGTAAAACAAATTTCAGAATCATCAGACTGCTTGGAGTTGGCGACATCACTTGCTAGCTCCGCCTGAAGACGTCGCTTTCCTTGAGCTGTTGGACGGCGGTTTCGAGGTCGATGCCGGAGAAATCGGTGCGACTGGTTTCGTCGCGTCGAATTTGAAATCGCAGACAGGCGTTGGTGGTTCGCAGCCAAGAGCTTTCGCGACAGACGGTTGGCTCAGAGCGTGAGCTATTCGAGTGTCGGCGCTTGGATAAGCTTCTTCATCGCGACTTCGATCACCGGGCCTCGCTTGTTGGCAAGAAGAAACGCGATACGCTACTAAAGCCGCGCGGATGTCAGCCGCAGTCCACTTCATGTCGGATACGAGAGTCCCGAAAAGCTTAGAGCCGAATGAGTCGGCGAAGTCCTCGGACGTGACTCCGAATTTCCAAGCAGGCATCCGATTCATCAGCGAGGCACGAGCCGCTTGAGCTGAAACTTTCTTTTGCTCAGCTTCAAGAGGCGTGTATTTAGCCAACGCCGCCTCATAGGCCGGGGCATTCTCTTTCTCCACGCAAGCTCGAGAAGATTTGAAGACGTCGGTACTGGTCGTGCTGGAATCGTCGACGTACTCGAGTACTCCGCAGTTCTCGAGCGAAGAGAGAAGCGGTGAGTTCCGAGTGGCCAGCACGTTTTTGGAGCCGACTTCGAGCGCAAGATTCAAGTACTCAGATTCTTCTGTGTGGTAGCTGTCTTGTTCCGAATAGACAAAGTTTTCGCCGCACGATCTTGCGATCTCTCTTGTGGCATCGGGAGTTGCGCCCTTAATTCTATATTGAAGAAGCGACGTGCCGGCTGGGGAAATGACGTGACCGATTTCGTGCGCAAGAGCGCTTGCAACGGCCGCTTCCGTTTGGCTGACCATGCCTTGGCACAAAAATATGCTGTGGCGATCTTCATCGTAAGCTGCGTTTGGAATTCCTTCAGCCATTAAAATTCGACAGAAGGGGTTGCGGCCATCGACGACTTTAAAATTCAAAGACTGAAGGCGTTCGATGGCGATTCGCTTCTCGGGTGCCATGGTCTTCATCTTCGAAGGAGTGGTCATTTCTTTAAGAGCGGTTGAATTGACGGGTACGCCGAGGATGAGAGCGACAGAGCGATCACGAAGAGTTCGACCGAGGGTTTCAGCACTCTCGATTTGATTTTGCGAGGGGTTCGTGAACTCCAAAAGTTGCGATGATAATCGAGCCGTTTTTTCGGTCGCCTTATCGATCCCTTTTCCAGAAAACGAATCGATAAAGGGGAGCGTATTTACGATCGCTCCGGGCTTCGCGCCCTTGAAGATTGTCGGCTGCCCCTTTGCTAGATCAATGGGCCCGTTAGCGAGCTGCTCGCATGTCGCGATCACTTCGGGCGTACAGATCTGAGGCTTTGCGGAAGCCGCAAGCACGACTGGAAATTCGAGAAGAAACGCGCTGGCGAAAGCCGCCGCGAAAAGGAGCCACTTCATAGGCTTTTAGGATAACCGGATCTCGCGTGGGAAGCGACGCGACCCTGGTCCGGGCTTATGCGGTGACGAGGTACTCGCGCCAGCGGGAGAGCATGGACGGCGTCATGTGGGCTGCGCAGATCGTGCCGCTGGAGGCGGCTTCTTTGCGAGTAATCTGGGTTTCGCGGCCTAGCTCGAAGATCTTGTGTTCGTCCGCCTTCGGGAAGAAGAGTTCGACTTCCTGATGGAGAGCTTGGACTTGCTCAAGCATGACTTTTTTCAAGCGTTCCAAGCCTTCGCCGGTTTGCGCGGAAACAAAGACGCGTGGGAACGCTTTCACCTGGAATTGCTTTTCAAACGGCGCTTTATCGATCTTGTTGAAGACCGTGATCAGCGGTTTGTTGTCCCAGCCGAACTCTTTGATCAGCTGTTCGACCACGTCGACTTGCGTTTGCATTTGCGGGTTTGAGAGATCGACCACGTGGATGAGAATATCCGCTTCGGCTGATTCTTCGAGTGTCGCTTTGAACGCTTCAATCAGTTGCGTCGGCAGTCGACGAATAAAACCCACTGTATCGGTTACGACAGCAGGCGGGCCGTCTGGCAAATGAACTTTGCGTGTTGTCGGGTCAAGTGTCGCGAAGAGCTGATCGGCCGCAAGCACTTGCGAGTGCGTAAGCTTGTTCAGAATGGTCGACTTGCCTGAGTTCGTATATCCGATCAAAGCAAAGCTCGGCACCTTGTTTCGTTTACGAGAAGATCTGTGTTGAGCGCGATTGCCACGAACGGTTTCGAGTTGTTTCTTGATCACCTTCACGCGGTCGCGAATGCGACGACGGTCCATCTCGAGAGCTGTTTCACCAGGGCCTCGTGTGCCGATACCGCCACCTTGACGAGAGAGCGAGCCGAGCCACGCATCGACCATGCGAGGAAGTTGATCGAGCATCTGTGCGAGTTCGACTTGCAATTTACCTTCGTGCGTCTGTGCGCGAAGGGCGAAGATGTCGAGAATGATTTGGTTGCGATCGAGAACGCGAACGCCCCACTCTTTCTCTAAGTTTCGAGTTTGGATACCGGAGAGTTGGTGATCGACGATGACGACAGAAGCTTGAGCGTCTCGCACAAGTTCCGCGACTTCTTCGACTTTACCTGTTCCGATAAGTGTAGCCGGGTTGTAGGCCTGCATCACTTGAGTCAGTGAGCCTACAACTTCACCGCCGGCGGCATGGGCGAGTTCTTCAAGTTCCGCCAGGCTTTGTTTGAGTTCGACAAAGGAATCGCTTTTGAGTCCAACGCCAATAACGACAACGCGTTCTTGAGGCCGTAAAATCGATGTTCCTATCGTTCGTGCTCCTTCACTCTGAACCGTCTCGGATGCCGACCTCACCATGAGGAGGGTTTCCCGGAAAGTTCAAGCCCGGTGAAGCGGCAGGAATCTCGGATCGAGACTTAACTGTCTTCCGGGCCGGCACGGGTATGTGCCTAGACCTAGTCTGACAAGTTTAGGGTGCTGTTGCAAGCAGCATTATTGTCAAAGAATTGCCTTGGAGAACCCATTAGGGAAATCGATAAACTCGGGCCTTCAAAGCCGGCAGTTTCGAGGGCGAGCGAGGTCTGTGTTTTATTGTAAACACGGCGTAGTTTTAGCAAGCTTAGTTTTAACAAGCTGAAGATCCCATGTTTTTACAGAAAGCGCGTCCTTGCCTTCCGTTCAGTCGATGATCCATCACGATTTAATGACTTCAGCGGCCGTCGCTGTGCTCTTGATTTTCGGGGTGTCAAACGCTCAAGCGCAAAGTCCGAAACTCGCGGCTGACTTCTCGGTCGCAATTGCCCAGTCGCTGATGGCTGCGCCGCCGCTTCCGACGTTGGATCGCAGTCGTCGGGTCGTTAGCCCTCAGGCAGGGACCGCCAAAGCGTGGGTCAACAAGATGTCGAACGCGATGGGAGAGATCGACTTCGATAAGGGTGTTGACGGATACTCGTACGGTTTAGGTGTTGTTGTGCCTCTCGGCGAAGACTGGAGCCTGTTTGGTTTCGGTATGGGAAGTGATGCTTCTGGTGAAACGGAAGCAACTCAAAATGGCTCGGCCCTTTATGCTGTGCGCGAAATTAAAACGCGCGCTTTGGTCGGTGCGAGTGGATTGAACTACCGTTTTTGGGGCGACGACAGCTCGATTCTGGCCTGGGGCGTTTTCGCTGGTGGCGCCTACTTAAAAATTGACTCTGACTCGATGGCTGAGAACGGAAACATTCGCACGCCCTATCGATTTGATCCGACCTACACCGGACTTTACCAGGGGCTTCAGCTGATGATCCGAATCGGTCCCTTGCGAATCAACCCTTACGGTCTTTATTTCGCGAACTTCGGCGAGAGTTGTCAGAACATCTACTCACATGGCTCAGCCGCACTCGACGTCACTTGTCGGGGCCAAGCGGGGAAGGTCGAAACGCATGCGACCTTCAAAGGTTACGGTCTGAACTTGGGTATCAAATCGCTTCTCGTAACGGTTTACTCAAACGCGATTTACACAAACGAAACCATCAAGGTCGACAAGTTGACCCTGACGTGGGGTTTTGTTTTTTAGCCTGCAAGCTGAAACGCAGAGTGCTTCAATTTTTGAACCTGAGAGTCCAAATTCGTCGAAGCTTGAGAACAGCTGGAAGCTGCTTCGGCATTTAGTTGGTTCGTTTCGTTCAAATCTGCGAGCGCGCGTGAGATTTCCGAAATGCCCTTCGAGGATTCTGCGGCCGCTTGCGAAATATTGACGACCATCTCCGAGACCTGAACCGAACTGTCAGCAAGTTCATGGAACACTTCGTTACATTGATCGGCGATCCGGTTCCCGCGTGAAACGGCCTCTTGAGTTGATCCCAGAGACGACTTCAACTGCTCGTTTGCATCGGCGACGATCGAGTTGACGCTCGCCAAACTTTTCTCGAGCAACGTGTTGATTTCAAGCGCCGCTTTTTTGCTATTCTCTGCGAGCTGTCCGACTTCGTTTGCAACGACCGCAAAGCCTTTGCCGTGCTCGCCTGCACGAGCGGCCTCGACTGACGCGTTGAACGAGAGAAGCTTCGTTTGGAAAACGATGTCGTTGATCACCTGAGTTTTCTGGAACACTTCTTCGATAATATTCGAGATGGCGGAAACGCGGTCGTTACTCGTTTTCATTTGAGTCGAAAGCACTTCCGTTTTCTCGCGAATCGACTTCATTGATGAGCTGAGGTCTTCGAGGATTTGAAGGCCATGCTCAGCGTTTTTCTTCGAGACCGATGTCGACGACTCAGCACTCTGAGCGAGTTCGGCCGAACGTTTGATCATCGAAGAGATTTCATGGGCCGCTGAAGACGTTTGCTCGAGAGCTGCCGCCTGTCTGCTCGTGGAAGACGCAAGTTCGGTCGAAGCGCCCGTGACATCTTGGACCGCCTTTTCGACTTCGTGAGAACTCTCAGACAAGCTTGCGGAAACCGTTTTTACTTTGGCAGTAACGGCTCTACCAATCATAAATGAAAGACCGAAGCTCAAAGATGAGCCGAGCAGCGCGCTCAGTGCGCCTAGCCAATTCGCGCGGCGAGAGATCGCTTGGCTTTCAGTGACGCTCGCTTGAGCGCCATGCTCAATTCGATCGCCAAGCTTGTCCAGGACGCCTTCGAGTTCTTTGAAGCTTGCCTGATAATCCTCTAGTTTCGCTAATGCGGCCTCAGACTGATGTGCGCTACTGAGTTCGATGAGTTCGCGACCAAGTTTGACGTAAGCTTGCGTTTTTAAATCTGCCGCTTTTAGGTCTTGAGCTACGTTCGGATCGGTCGTCGCTCGCTCGAGCTCTTTCAATGAGTGCGTGATGTTGTCAGAAAACTCTTTGTACTCTTCGGCGGCTTCATCAAGACCCTTTGTGTCGCCGCGATTCGCCGCAATCAAACTCCGGAAGACCACAGCGCGCAGTCCGTCGTGCATCATGTCGACCAATGTCATTGTTCTGACGAGAGGTAACTGCACCTGGCCCATGTTATCGAGTTGTTGGCTCATGCCTCGAATCGTGAAGCTGTTAAAGGCCTGGACCGCGATTAAAACGGCCACGCCGATTGTGGCGAGTATCCATAGACTTTTTTGAACAGACCAATGGCGAAGTGACATCGACTGCGACCTCCGACAGGACTAAACAAGAACAACTTAAGCTGTGTCGGAATTTTAAGGTCCGTGGTTGATAAACGAAATCGCGAAATCTCCAAAAAGATCTAAGTTGAGACTCGCAAATGCCGAAATGATCCAGGGATCACGGAGGCGGCAGAATGAATGCAAGTCAGATCGGTATAATTCTAGTTAGTTTTATTGTCGGGGGCTCCAGTGCATTCGCACAGAACGACAAGTCGATGTACACACTCTTTCGACAAACACCACGCTCGCAGATGCGAGAACTGACGACGGATCGCCCTGATAAAACCGAGAGCCCGATCACCGTTGACGCCGGCCATTTTCAAATTGAGACAGACATGGTGACGTCACCACGAGATCGTGTTCGTGAGAACGGGGTTGAAACTGAAACGCGGTCGTACGACGTGATGGTGAGCAACCTAAAAGTAGGACTCACGAATTCTATGGATCTGCAGATAGTTTTGACGCCTTATCATTATCAGTCCGTGCGCGCGGGGAACTCAGAAGGCCACACGTCAAACTTTGGCGATACAGTCGTGCGTTTAAAGTACAATCTTGTTGGTAACGACGGCGGTGATTTTTCTGCAGGTCTGATGCCTTTTGTTAAACTACCGACTCACAGCGGAGACGACGGCAACCGCAACACCGAAGGCGGCTTGATCGTGCCATTTGGCTTTTCGCTTCCGAAAAATTTCAGTCTTGGAATGATGGCGCAGTTTAATCACTCGAAATCCGAAGGCGCAGGCTTTC